>CAJJOX010000043.1 GCA_905193485.1 uncultured Porphyromonadaceae bacterium
CACGGGAAGACGACAGATCGAAGAGATCGGAAGCGCTTACGGCATAGGCCGCGACATGCACATCGGCGACACGATTATAGGCATAAAAGGACGTGTGGGCTTCGAGGCCGCTGCTCCTGTTCTCATAATCAACGCCCACAAGATGCTTGAGAAACATGTGCTCACCAAATGGCAGCTCTACTGGAAAGACCAGATAGGAACCTGGTATGGCATGTTTCTGCATGAAGCACAATACCTTGATCCGGTGATGCGCGACATGGAAGCGTTTCTTGAATCAACTCAACAGCATGTGAGCGGAACGGTCGAAATCACTCTCCGCCCACTCGGATTTACACTTGTAGGCGTCGATTCACCTTTCGATCTGATGAAAACCGACTTCGGCGAATATGGCGAAGTCAACAAGGCTTGGTCGGCCGATGACGTGAAAGGCTTCACCACCATTATGGCCAACCCGATGAAAATCTACTACAACGTCACCAACCGGGCTCTCAAGCAATGAAAAAAATCAAAATAGGAATAATCGGTGGCGCGGGTTACACAGCTGGCGAGCTTATCCGTCTGCTGATCAACCACCCGCATGCTGAAATCGTATTTGTCAATTCGGAAAGCAATGCCGGCAATCCGCTGACATATGTTCATGAAGGTTTGCTTGGTGACACCGACTTGCGATTCTCCGGCACGGCTCCGCTTGATGACATCGACTGCCTTTTCCTTTGCTCCGGTCACGGTGCAAGCAGCGAATACTGGAAGTCACACCACCAGCCGGAACATCTTAAGGTGATAGATCTGTCGCAGGACTTCCGCGACGAATCGGAAGGTTATGTCTACGGACTGCCTGAGTTCAACCGTGAACGCATCAAAACGACCCGCCTGCTTGCTAATCCGGGATGCTTCGCCACCGCTATCCAACTCGCATTGCTTCCTTTGGCTAAAGCCGGGCAGCTCACCGACAGCATTCATGTCACCGGCATAACCGGATCGACAGGTGCAGGTGTCAAACCCACTTATTCGACCCATTTCAGCTGGCGCGACAACAACATGTCAGTTTATAAGGCGTTCGAGCACCAGCATCTGCTTGAAATAAACCGTTCACTCCATAAACTTCAGGGCGAAAAACTCGGCGAAATCAACTTTCTGCCGATGCGCGGCGATTTTCCGCGCGGCATATTTATCACTGCCTACACACGTTGCAATCTTTCCGCCGATGAAGCCCGAACGCTGTATTCGTCATATTATGACGACGCTCCTTTCGTGCATCTTTCCGACAAACCCCTCGATCTTAAGCAAGTGGTCAATACAAACAAATGCTTGTTGTGGATTGAAAAGCATGATGACAAGCTGCTCATCCTAAGCGCTATAGACAACCTGCTCAAAGGAGCCTCAGGACAAGCGGTCGAAAATATGAACCTGATGTTCGGACTCGACGAAAGCACAGCCTTACGGCTCAAGCCGTCAGCTTTCTGACAATTCAGACATAAACAACCAACAAAGATGAAACTTTTTGACGTATATTCATTATATGAGATCGAGCCTGTCAGAGGATGCGGAAGCTACGTCTACACGGCCGATGGCACCGAATATCTTGATCTCTACGGCGGCCATGCGGTCATTTCGATCGGTCATGCACATCCATGCTATGTAGATGCCATCTCACGACAAGTGAGCCGACTTGGATTCTATTCCAACTCAGTGGAAAACTCGCTACAGTCCATCCTTGCCGAAAAACTCGGCCGAATGTCAGGATATGACGATTATTCGCTTTTCTTATGCAACAGTGGCGCCGAAGCCAATGAAAACGCCATGAAACTTGCCTCGTTCCACTCCGGCCGTTCCAAAATTCTGGCATTTGACAAGGCATTTCACGGACGGACCTCGGGCGCCGTCGCTGCTACCGACAATCCTTCGATCGTTTCTCCATTCAACCGTACCGACCATATCGAATTCGCCCCGCTCAACACGCCTGATGTCGTGGAACAGAAACTCCGATCCGGCGAATTTGCGGCCGTGATCATCGAAGGCATCCAGGGTGTCGCCGGCATACGCATGGTCGACGACGCCTTCTTGCGCCGGCTTTATGAACTGACACGCGAAACCGGCACTGTGCTCATCGTTGACGAAATACAGTCGGGCTATGGTCGCTCGGGACGTTTCTTTGCCCATCAATATTCCGGCATCCGTCCCGATATCATCACTTGCGCCAAAGGTATCGCCAACGGATTCCCGATGGGCGCCGTGCTTATTTCTCCCGACTTCGAACCTCGAAAGGGAATGCTCGGCACCACATTCGGAGGCAACCATCTGGCATGCGCCGCTGCCATTGCCGTACTTGATGTCATCCGACATGAAAACCTTATCGACAATGCACATATTGTCGGAGAATACCTTATCGAAGAGCTTAAGCGAATGCCCGGTCTTGCCGACGTGCGCGGCCGCGGTCTAATGATTGGATTCGATATCGACGGACAAGCTTCAGAACTTCGCCGCAGACTATTGTTTGAAAAACACATATTCACCGGTGGCGCAGGCACGCATACCGTGCGTCTGCTCCCCTCTCTTGGCTTAAGCATTGAGCAAGCCGGGCTATTCATTAAAGCATTGAAAGAAACGATATGAAGAAATTCACTACCGTACATGACATAGGATCATGGCGTGACGCAGTTAAAGAAGCGCTTGAAGTGAAATCAGACCGCTTCGCATGGCAGCATCTCGGACGCAACCGCACGCTGCTCATGATTTTTTTCAACTCATCGCTGCGCACTCGTCTGAGCACCCAGAAAGCGGCAATGAACCTCGGAATGAACGTGATTGTGCTTGACGTCAATCAGGGAGCTTGGAAACTTGAAACTGAACGCGGCGTGATCATGGATGGCGACAAAGCGGAGCATCTGCTTGAGGCCATCCCGGTGATGGGCTGCTATTGCGATATTATCGGAGTGAGATCTTTTGCCGGCCTGACAGACCGCGACGCCGACTATCAGGAACGTGTAATCGATCAGTTTATCCGCTATTCCGGTCGACCCGTATTCAGCATGGAAGCTGCCATACGCCATCCTCTTCAAAGTTTTGCCGACTTGATCACAATTGAGGAATTCAAAACCAAAGAACGCCCAAAAGTGGTGCTTACATGGGCACCTCACCCCAAAGCATTGCCTCAGGCTGTGGCCAACTCGTTCTGCGAATGGATGAATCAGACCGACTACGACTTCGTCGTGACGCATCCACACGGATATGAACTTGCGCCATCGTTCATAGGCGACGCACGCGTGGAATACGATCAGCGCAAAGCCTTTGAGAACGCCGACTTCATTTATGCCAAGAACTGGTCGGCATACGTCGGCGACAACTATGGCAAGGTATTGTCGACCGACCGCTCGTGGACAGTCGACACGGAAAAGATGTCGCTTACCGACAATGCCAGGTTCATGCACTGCCTGCCGGTTCGCCGCGGCATGATAGTCACCGACGAAGTGATCGAATCTCCTCGAAGCATTGTGATCCCGGAAGCCGCAAACCGCGAAATATCCGCACAGACAGTGCTTAAACGTATGCTCGAATCTTTATGAACAAACATTTATGGCAACCAGAATAAGAGTCGTTAAGATTGGCGGAAATGTCATTGACAATCCCGAGGCGCTCGCAACATTTGTCAACGACTTCAAGCACCTTGCCGGCCCCAAGATACTTGTTCACGGAGGAGGCAAGGAGGCCACACGCCTTAGTTCGGCACTCGGCATCGAAACCATGATGATAGACGGACGCCGAGTCACCGATGCAGCGACACTCGACGTGGTGACGATGGTATATGCCGGACTTATCAACAAGCGCATCGTTTCGAAATTGCAAGCCATTGGTGTTGACGCAATAGGGCTGAGCGGTGCGGATGCCGGACTGGTGACCGCGACAAGACGCAATCCGATTCCGGTCGATTATGGTTTTGTAGGCGATATAGATCCCTTGGACGTCAACGAAACTGTGCTGACAATGCTGTTGAAACAAAACATGACGCCGGTGGTCTGTGCCATAATGCATGACGGAAACGGTTCGTTGCTCAACTGCAATGCCGATTCCGTAGCTTCTGCCATAGCGGTGGCCGCATCACGAGTTGCACCTGTCGATCTCATCTATTGTTTCGAGAAACCGGGTGTGCTCACCGATGCCGACGACGAATCTTCGCTCATACAAACGATTGACACCGAAAGCTATGCCGATCTCCTCAACCGCGGCGCGGTCAGCAAAGGCATGATCCCGAAAATTGACAACTCAATGAAAGCGCTCCGTGCAGGAGTGTCAGGTGTGTATATCAAAAGTGCCGCCAACCTGCTTAATGCAACGGGCACATCGCTTTTATTATGACGAAAACACCCCTGCAGCTTCTACGGCAACTTATCGCCACACCATCTATTTCGCGCGAAGAAAAAGCAGCGGCCGACATTGTCGAGAATTATCTGGTCGATGCCGGTATAGCCACCCGTCGCTTCCGAAACAACGTGTGGGCCATAAACAGGCTTTTCTCACCAGACCTCCCTACTCTGCTCCTTAACTCACACATCGACACTGTGCGCCCGGCATTGTCATGGACTCGCGATCCGCATTCTCCTGACATAATCGACGGACGCCTCTACGGTCTGGGCAGCAACGATGCCGGCGCATCCGTGGTGTCACTCATCAGTCTTTTTTGCTCAAATTACGAACGGAAGCTCCCCTACAATCTCCTGTTGGCTGTCACTGCTGAAGAGGAAGTGATGGGAGAGAACGGCATGCGTGCGTTCCTTCCATTCATCAAGGAACAAGGAATCAGCATCGACATGGCAATAGTCGGAGAGCCGACTGACATGAACCCGGCCATCGGAGAACGCGGTCTGCTGGTGCTTGATGCCGTGACACATGGAATCAGTGGTCATGCGGCACGCGACGAAGGTGTCAACGCTCTTTATAAAGCCATAGGCGACATCAACCGTTTGCGCAATTTCAGATTCCCGATAGAGAGCTCAACTCTTGGCCCGGTGAAAATATCAGTCACGCAGATAGAAGCCGGCACCCAGCACAATGTAGTCCCAGACATCTGCCGATGGGTGGTCGATGTGCGCACGACAGACGTTTATGACAACGAGCAGACTGCTGAAATGCTCAATGCTGCTGTCGAATCGCAACTCACCCCCCGCTCCACACGCGTTTGGGCCTCGCTCATCGACGACAGTCATCCCCTTCGCCAAGCTGCGGAGAAGGCGTCGGGCGCGCCATATGTTTCGCCGACCACTTCAGATATGGCACTTATGCACGATATCCCATCGCTGAAGATTGGCCCGGGACATTCGTCCCGCAGTCACACTGCAGACGAATTTATTCTTATTGACGAGCTTGAATGCGCGCCTTCAATCTATCAGAAAATTTTAAACAATCTCTCAAAAACATTATGGCCATGAAATTATGGAGCAAGGGCTTCGAGCCTGACAAGATGATAGAAGAGTTCACCGTCGGACAAGATCGTGAACTTGACATGAGACTGGCACGGTATGACGTGCAGGGGTCGCTTGCCCACATCAAGATGCTGCAAAGCATCGGGCTGCTTACCGCTGAAGAACTCACGCTCCTAAGCGAGGCACTGCACGATATAGCCGCGATGATCGATCGTGGAGAATTTGTCATTGAACCGGGAGTTGAAGACGTGCATTCGCAAGTTGAGTTTCTGCTCACGCAACGGCTTGGCGATATAGGCAAAAAAATTCACTCGGGTCGTTCGCGCAACGATCAGGTGCTTGTCGACCTTAAACTGTTCATGCGTGAGGAACTTCGCACCATAGCCCGATCTGTCGCACATCTGTTTGATAAACTGCAACAGCTCAGCGAACGGTATAAATCAGTGCTTATGCCGGGCTACACCCACCTGCAGGTGGCCATGCCATCATCGTTCGGACTCTGGTTCGGAGCATACGCCGAAGCTTTGGCCGATGACATGCAGATGCTTGTGGCCGCTTACAACATAGCCAATCAGAATCCACTTGGATCTGCAGCGGGATATGGTTCGTCATTTCCTCTCGACCGCGAAATGACTACCCGCGAACTTCATTTCGCCGACCTCCATTACAATGTGGTTGCTGCCCAGATGAGTCGCGGCAAAACTGAACGCTCCGCCGCCATGTCCATAGCGTCGATAGCTTCGACGCTCGGGCGCTTTGCCGCCGATGTGTGCATGTTCAACTGTCAGAATTTCGGATTCATCTCTTTTCCGAAAGAGTTCACCACGGGTTCGAGCATCATGCCACATAAAAAAAATCCCGACGTTTTTGAGATAATGCGTGGCAAATGCAACCGCCTGCAATCGGTGCCAAACGAAATCGCGCTTTTGACAACCAACCTTCCGCTTGGCTACAACCGCGACCTGCAATTGCTCAAAGACATCACTTTCCCCGCCACAGATGACATGCGCCGATGCCTCGACATGTGCACGATGATGCTCGATCACATCATCGTTAACGAAAACATCGTAAACAATACGATCTACGATTATATGTTCACTGTCGAGGATGTCAACAGGCTCACACTCGAAGGAATGCCGTTCCGCGATGCTTATAAAACCGTAGGAATGGCCGTAGAACGTGGCGAATATCGCCCGACACGGACCGTAAACCACACCCATGCAGGCAGCATCGGAAATCTCTGCACCGACCGTATAAAAGCTAAAATGCAACCGCTACTTGACCGGATCCTCGGTTGAGCACTGACCCATACCTGACAACAAACGACAGGGCGGCGTGAACTTGATGGTCACACCGCCCTGATTCGTGATGAATCTATATCGTACCGTACTGATTATTTCTTCTGGTTAAGGATCGACTGCTCGGGTGCGAGAATCGTGGTCCACATGAAATATGTAATAGCGAAATTGATGATTCCGAGAAGCGCTACGACCAGTTTGGGATTATCAAGGCTGAAGAAAAGGAAGCCCAGGATTGACACTACAATCAGGCGGAAGGCGCCGATCCATACTGGCCATGATTTCTTAATATCGGAAGAGGTCACGCGTTCATCGCCAAGAAGAACCGCCGGAGCCATAATAAACAGGACAAAACTAACGCACATAAGCACACTGTTCGTAATCATGCGCTCTGGACGCATTATGGAAGAAATTCCCATATCCGCAGTAATAACTCCGAGAGCAAACAGAGCCTCAGCAAGAATAAAGAGTATTGCCGTACGTTTCAGACAAACGGAATTTGCAGAAGAATACAGCTGGAAAAATCCATAGATCGAAAGGCCTGACGACAACAGAATCATGATAATATAATAGGCCTTGGAGGTTATTTCTGCTATTGGACCAAGAATGGTCAAAAGCAAATTAAACACAAGCGATCCGATAAGGATGAACTGAAGAGCCTGACCACATTTGCCGGCGAATGGGGCTACGAAATCAAACTGCTGACCGCGTGCCGTACTTGATTGGTTTTGCATAATTAAAATGGATTAATTGGTATTAAACAATGCAAATATAAACCAACCGCGCATCAAAACCAAACTTTTCAACCTCAAAGTTTGGTTTTGATACGCGGTGAAGAGTCAAAGGGATAGTATACTGAATAATTCCAAGTACCCCGATAGCCTGTGACAGATTTATGCCTCAAGCGCCATGATATCGTCGACAATCTGCTCGGATGTCAGATGATTGGCACGAAGGATCTCATTATAATCATACCCGTCGACAAACTCTTTCTTCATGCCATAGCATTTTACACGCATAGGCGTCTGACCATAAAAACGCGCTACTTTTTCGCCATACCCGCCATCAAGCACACCATCCTCAAGAGTCACAACAAGATTGTGATCCTTAGTCAGTTCAAGCAATAGCTGATCATCGAGGCCACTTAGAAAACGCGGATTGATCAGCGTCGCGTCTATGCCTTTATCTTTCAGTTGTGACACGACCTGTTCTCCGAGACCGAAGAAAGCGCCTGCACCGATAACAGCCACACGGTCGCCGCGATGAGCCACATAATAAGCATTGATATCGGAATAGTCGGAAGGATATTTTCGCCCCGTGCTCACGACGCGGCATCCGGGCACCCGTATTGCCACGGGATATTTGTTTTGATTCATCGCCCAGTCGAGCATCGCCATGTATTCCTCCATGCACGTCGGAGCTAAATACACGATCCCCGGTATGTTGCTGACCAATGCTATGTCAAACCATCCCAGATGAGTCACGTCATTCATGCCGCATATCGTGCCATAGAATATGCCTATCACTGCCGGTGATCCATTTATGGCAAGATCTTGAGATAATTGATCATAAGCACGTTGTAAGAACGAACTTACGACACCGAAATAGGATTTGCCGCCTCCCTTTGCTATGCCTGACGCGAGAGCCACAGCCTCTTGTTCGGCGATTCCCACATCAACAAACTGACTGCCGGCCTGCTCGCGCCGATCAGGCGTAAATCCCAGCACGCCGGGAGTACCGGCTGTAATGGCCACAACCGTCGGATCTTGCTTCATGAGATTGAGCATATATTCGGCGGTCAGTGTACCATAGTCGGGTTCCTCACTCACCGACAAAGGATTACCGGTAGGGATATCAAACGGGCCTCCGAAATGAAACCGTTCACGATATGTTTCAGCCGGAGCATATCCTTTTCCTTTCTGCGTGGCTACATGCACAACCACCGGATGATCTATATCCTTCACATCTTCAAACGCCTTGATTAGCGAAGCTATATCATTGCCATAAGGTACATACCGATAATCCAACCCAAGCGCCTTGAAATAATTGCAGGGTGCATTGCCGTCTGATTCACGCAAAAGACGCAAATTGCCATATAGCCCCCCGTGGTTTTCGGCAATCGACATGTCGTTATCATTGACCACAACAATAAAACCCGACTTAAGCGTCGCGGCAAAATCAAGACCTTCGAACGCCTCACCACCACTGAGCGAACCGTCACCGACAACGGCGATTATGTTTTCTTTTCCACCCGTGAGTTCACGCGCCTTCACAAGACCGCCGGCAAGGCTTACTCCGGTCGAGGTGTGACCGATTGTAAAAACGTCGGTCGGACTTTCTTTCGGATTGGTAAAACCGGTCACTTTGTTGTAATATTCCGGTTTTACGAATGCGTCCATACGGCCTGTGAGCATTTTGTGCACATAGCTTTGGTGAGACACATCATAGACAATCTTATCTACAGGCAAATCAAATACATAATGCAAAGCTATCGACATCTCTACCATGCCGAGATTGGGACCGATATGCCCTCCATGACGGCTGAGTTTCATCAACAAAGCGTTTCTTATATCCGAAGCAAGTTCTTCGAGTTCGTCAACTGTGAGTTTTTTAATGTCAGACGGAGAGTGTATGTCCAGAAGATTCATAATAGAAATAGATTTTATATTTTTGATATCGTGAAGTTTTTCTAACTTCACGCAAAATTACATACAATAGGATTCAGTGGCTTTACCCACATTACATTTTTTCTAACCATCATAACACTTCTTTGTTGCCACTTTCGCAACAAAGAAGCATTTTTAACAAAAAATAATTGCATACAAGCAGCCATTGACATATCTTTATAGAGTATTATCCGTCAAAAACGCCTACGCACCGCCAACGACATGATCAACTACGACGACATTCTGTTCAACATCCGCATTGCAAGTGGTATGCCTCATCCGGGAGCTTTGCTTGTGGCTGAGCCTTTTCTCAAAGATGAGCATTTTGTTCATGCCGTAATATGTCTTGTCGAATATACCCCGACTTCAACCGCCATGGGAATTGTGCTCAATCATCCCACAGCCTATACCCTTCAGGGGCTCGTCGAGGGAGTGAAACGAAAGGAAAACATAAGAGTGTGGTGTGGCGGACCGATGTCATGCGACCGCTTATATTATGTACACACGCTCGGCGAGCTTTTGCCGGGAAGCCGGGAGATCACTGCAGGGCTATACATCGGCGGCGATTTCGAGGCAATGCTCGACTATGTAAACTCTGGCTGCGACATTGACGGATATATCCGTTTTTTCATAGGCTATAGCGGTTGGAGCCGTGACCAGCTTGATCAGGAGATTCATGATCATGTGTGGGCCGTGACTGAAATACCGGAAACGCGCAGAGTGCTTTCAGGCAATGAGAAAGGCTATTGGCACCGGCATGTACGCGCCTTAGGGCCGGCGTTTCGTGGATGGCTTTATCACCCGCGGAATCCACAGCTTAACTGACATCGCGTCCGATTGCAGCACACCGGCTCAATTCAATGTCTATGAATACCTCTGGCGAATGGCTATTTGGCCATTTGCGCTTTTATTGCTACTTTTGTGACTGAAAAAGCTTTTTTTAATTATATATGATTCCAACCGATGAGGTTCGACGAATTTGACTTAAACTACGATGTGCTCGACGCCCTTGACGCTATGCGGTTCAGCGAGTGCACCCCGATACAAGAAAAGACCATTCCACTCACCCTTGATGGCCGCGACCTTATAGCTGTGGCACAGACCGGAACCGGCAAAACGGCAGCATACCTGCTCCCGGTCCTCAACCGTCTGGCCGACGGTGAATTCCCGGAAGACGCTGTCAACTGTATCGTCATGGCTCCGACTCGCGAACTGGCCATGCAGACCGACCGCCAGCTTGAAGGATTCGGCTATTTCATGAACATCAGTTCACTGGCTGTGTATGGCGGTACGGATGGTGCGACATTCGCACGCCAGCAAAAGAGCCTTCTGCTTGGCGCTGACATAGTCATCGCCACACCCGGACGTCTTATAGCGCATCTTCAGATGGGCAAAATAGATCTTTCGCGTGTCAGTTTCTTTATCCTCGACGAAGCCGACCGCATGCTCGACATGGGGTTTTACGACGACATCATGCAGGTTGTCAAGCATCTGCCGACCGAACGCCAGACACTCATGTTTTCGGCCACGATGCCGCCAAAAATCCAGCAACTCGCCAAGACAATATTACACGATCCGGCGGAAGTGAAAATAGCCGTATCACGGCCGGCGGACAAGATACATCAGCTCGTGGCCTTTTGTCACGAGCCTCAGAAGGCTGATATCCTCAAACAGATGCTTCGCGAGTCGAATGCCCGACGAGTCATTGTTTTCGCCTCATCGAAACTGAAAGTAAAGGATCTGGCTCGCGATATGCGACGTTCAGGTTTCAAAATCGGAGAGATGCACTCCGATCTCGACCAAAGTCGACGTGACGAAGTGATGCACAATTTCAAATCGGGTCACACCGATATTCTTGTAGCCACCGACATCGTTGCCCGCGGTATCGACATCGACGATATCACCATGGTAGTCAACTTCGACGTTCCTCACGATGCGGAAGATTACGTACACCGCATCGGACGAACGGCTCGTGCCGATGCCGACGGTGAAGCGCTCACGTTAGTAAGCGAACGCGACAGACGCCGTTGGAACGACATAGAGAAGTTTCTCGGCAAACGCATCGAACGCCTTCCGGGCGAAGGCTCCGGAACCGGCTCCACGACTACAGCCTCGAAAACCGGCTCATGCGACAGACAGCGAAACCACCAAAACGCCGAAAGCAAAAACAGACATCAGCGCAACCGTCGTAAAGGAGGGAAACCGGCTAAAGCGGAACCGAAAATGACAGCTACGACAAAACCGGAGTCAATGCAGGCTACCGAACGCGAAGCCGACAAAAACGGATCACAAAAACCCAAACGCCGCAACCACCGTGGCGGACGTAACCGTAACCGGCATCGCAACCGTCCAGAAACGCCGACGGCAGAACAGGCTCCGGCAACTGAATAATATCAGTCGTCGTAACGCTGGAATTCGCCAGCTTTGTTGAATTTGAGATCCAATCCGTTGGACAACTCCACATCATAACCGGAGCGATCACGTTCAATTCCTATAATCCGTTGTCCGTTATGATTCTTCTTCACAAAATTTGCCACGCCAGCAGGCACAATCGCCGAAGGGACTGATGATGTGCGGGATGTTTCAATCTCTTTCCAGTTGCCTCCGCGATCAAACTTTATCTCGGTGCCGTCAGTGAGTACGACTTCATAATCGTCGATACGACCCAATGTCTTGTCTATCTTTATCACACTCACTTTTGACTTGAAATGTGTGTCGATGGTAGTCCGGGCGGCCTGCGGAAGCACTGACACATCACGGCTGTAACTATCGCGAGCCGAAGCGACTGCAAAACCAAGGATGGCGACAAAAGCGAACAGAGCTATACGTTTCATATTTTCAATGTTTTAGAATTACTTATATAAAATAACAGCCACGACGTGGAAAAGTTGCCCGACGTGCGATAAAACGGCCATGAAATTGCATCACGTTTATGCATAATTTTGTACTTTTGCAGTAATAATCAGTTCACGGCAACGCATGGAAATACTCTATGAAGACAATCACATCATCATTGTCAACAAACGGCCAGGAGAGATAGTGCAGGGCGACAAGACCGGCGACCGGCCGTTGGTGGAAGATGTGCGTCAATATATCAAAGAACGCTACGGCAAACCGGGCAATGTATTTTGCGGCGTAGTACACCGACT
>CAJJOX010000044.1 GCA_905193485.1 uncultured Porphyromonadaceae bacterium
CGGCCGGGATTCACCACCGTGAAACGGGGCTGGGGACTCGGCCTCACGCTTGCGCGCCGCATCATCGAACAATATCATGCCGGCCGCATATACGTCAGCGACTCGGCTCCGGGCGTCGGCACCACATTCCGGATCATATTACCGCTAATACAGGATCGGCAGATATGAAGCAATTGTTTGTCAGCGATATGGACGGCACCCTGCTCAATCCCGACAGCCGTATATCCGGACGCACGGCTTCCATTATCACGGAGCTGTCGCGGCGCGGCGTGCTCTTCACCGTGGCGACCGCACGTACGCCGGCGACCGTCGAGCCGCTGCTTTCGGCTACTGTGACGCTCCCGCCTGCCATTGTCATGACAGGAGCCGCCATGTGGGACCGCGTCCGTCACGCCTATATCGACACGCATTTCATCCCGGCGGAAACGGCGGCAAGCATTGTCGGGGCATGCGCCGCCCACGGCATACGCCCATTCAGCTACACACTCGACAGCACGGGCATCATCCGCACCTATTACAACGGCCGGACATCACGCCGCGAGCAGAAATTCATAGACGAACGCGCGCATCTGCCGCTCAAACGGTTTGAAATCAATCCGGCAGGCGATGCCGCCACATCATATCCCGACACCGTGCTGATCTTTGCTCTCGGCTCGCCCGACCGCATCTATCCGCTGGCCGACGAGCTGCGCGAACAGTGCCGTTGCTCCGTTTCGTCATATCCCGACATATTCAACCGCGACAGCGCTTTTCTCGAAGTGTTCGCTCCGGGCGTCAGCAAGGCTTCGGCCGTCGAGAAGCTAAAAAGGATGACCGGCGCCGATCGTCTGACGGTGTTCGGCGACAATATCAACGATCTGCCGATGATGGCCGTGGCCGACGTGGCCGTGGCTGTCGGCAATGCATTGCCGGAGGTGAAGGCGGCTGCCGACATTGTGATCGGCTCAAACCGCGACGATGCCGTGGCGCTATATGTCGAAAGAATGTCGGACGGCAATATGCAAAATTGAACGGGCGCTACCAGTCGATGGCAACGCCCGCTCTTGATATAAAGACAGAAAAGAGTTTACTTTTTGATCAGTTTTGCGGTGAACACCTCTCCGCTGGCTTCGGTCTTCACGATGTAAGCGCCTGCCGGCAGCATAGCGACATTGACACTCTCGCCGGGCATCGCAGTGGTTTTCATCACGCGTATTCCCGACATGGTGAAAATCTCGAGCGATGCCTCGCCGGCGATGTCGAGGACAATAAAGTCAGTGGCCGGATTGGGATAGATGTCCAGATGCCGGTCGGCTGTCACGTCGCCGATTGCGGCTATGTCGGAAAGCGTCACGGGAATGGTGGCGTAGAATGTCTTGGGCACATAAGTGGCGTTGGAGCCGTAGGCTATGGTGCGTGAGATGACGATGTTGCCGGTGGCCTGCGTCGAGGCGGGAGCCGTCAGCTTGAGGGCGTTGTCGGCGACTGTCACGGTGACATCGTCGGGCAGTGTCGAACTCACCACTGTGTCGGTGTATCGATAGTTGCGTTGAGTGTATGCCGACCCCTGGCTGACAAACACTTCATCAAACGGCAGCTCATATTCGAGGCCGCCGGCCGTCGATTCGTCTATTTCGTGACTTACAATCACGGGTTTGTAGATACGGGGGGAGATTCGATAAGGTACTTCTGTCATTGCGGATACGCCGGCGTGGTCAATGATTTCGACGGGAAGTGCGACCAACGAGTCGGCATCGACAGTGACGAGCGGTTTTACCCCGATGCGCAGGCTGCCGTTGGCCTGTAGCTCGGCCGAGGCAAGCCATGCCGCCATGTCGTCGGTGACGCGGGGATAGATGCTGAAGTTGTTCTCATGGTCGTTGGCAACCGTTGTTTTCGATTTTGTGGAGTTGGAAACGGATGTGGCATATTCATAGACAGTGGACGTTGACAGGCTCTTGGCCACCGGCGCCACGTTGTTGCCGACCGCAGGCATGATGTCGAGAGCGACCGAACCGTCTTTCAGCACTTCAGAAAGGTCGGCGACGGCATCGTAGCCGGCTGTGGCCTCCTTCCATCGGCCGGAGGCGATGTCGAATCGACGGACGCGGTTGCTGTCGGTGAGCACGGCGATTGAAACACTGTCGGCATCGAAGAACGAAAGCGAACCGGCAATGTCGTCGCATTCAGTCACTGAAACCGATCCGGAAGAAACGACAGCCATTGAAAGTTTTGTTCCGGCCGCTGAAGGGATATAAATGTCTGAACCGGAAACATAGGCTCTGGCGCCGTTTTCAAACCCTGCCAGATCGACGTCGGCCATCGACTGCAGATTGTTGAGATTGAGCTTTTCAATCTTGCCGCCGGAAACGACCCATGCATATGAACCATCGGATGTCACGGCGTCTATGTCGGCCGCGAATTCGCTTTGGCCACATGGCACGAGATCGGTCTTGTAGTAACGGCGCAGTGTCTTGCCGTCGGCAACGAGCAGACGGTCGGCATAGATAGCCATTGAATGATCGCCGACTGTCGAAAGCGCTGCTTCGGCCACCGCCTTACCCGTGCTCACATTGTAGCGTGTGAGATTATTGTCTTTGGCTGCCCAGACGAAGGCTCCTTGCGCGATGATGTCGCGCGACCGGCCTGACGAAAGCGTGCCGATATAGTCGTTCACGTCTGACGAGGCAGTCGCAATGCCGTAGATCTCGGTGTCGGTCAGAGCTATCATCTGTCGCTGAAGGGCGTAATTGTCGGCATAGTAGTCAAATGCGGTAGCGAAATTTTTGTTCTTTCCGTAGGTCGAAGTGGCGAGATCGGCGGGATAAAGGCCGAAGTCAAGAGAAGAGAAGTCGTAGTCGAGCACGTTGTTCTTAAGATTCAACGGCAGTGAAGAGTCGATGGAAAGCATGTCGACGCGGGCATCGTTGCCGGTTGTGAAAATCTTGTCGTTGGTGAGTGATCCGGATGCCGCGTAGTAAGGTATCCTGATAGGGTTGCTGATCATTTTGGTTTCGGGAATTTCGAGCACCGTCACTTTTATGGTGTCGGAAAGCGATGGGTCGATGCCGGAAAAGACGACCAGCGTGGTTTCGCCGGAGCAAAGAGCCGAGAATGTGCCGTTGTCGATAGTGCCCGTTTCGGGGTCGGAATTTGACCAGGTGTATGTTTCGTAGATATATCGGTTGGATGTGGTGCCGTTCATCTGGTCTTTGTTCTGTGTCAGCGACTCCACGTTGATGTAGATTGTTTCGCCGGTGATGCATGAGATCGAATCGTTGCTGACGGTGGAGGCATTGCCTTCGATGTCGATCATCACTCCAGTAAGAGCAACTACTTCGATTTCGAATTCGTCGGCCGGAGCATCGGCATATTGCTGAAAATGGATAGTCGTGTTGCCGATGGCTTTGCCGGTGAACAGGCCTGTATTGTCGATAGTGCCGACAGACTCGTCGTCGACCCACCAGCGGGGCTCGCCTTCGGTGATCGGTTTGCCGTTTTTGAAAGCCATGCCTTCATATTGGCATGTGGCTCCGACAGGCACTTGCAGCTGGGTGATGGATGCGTAGTTGATGTAGTAGTCGCGTGGAATGTAGTCGGGGTCGGGATTGGTGATTCCGACACCCGTGACTTCGGTTGACCATTCGCCGAGCCATCCGGCGTTGACGGCTCCTGCGGTGTAGATCTTGACGAAATCGATATGGTCGAGATCGACGTAGTTGCCGTCTTTGTCAACGGCCCATGAGATGTCGAAACCGTCGGCCGACCGACCGTTTTCATCGTCATAGTAAGGGTTTGAGGCTACAGTGAGATCGCCGTTCTGTTTGGTCTTGTTGTCGGCATAGCCAAATGCCGGACAGCGGAAAAATTCGATGTATGACGGCACGCGTTTGTCGAGTGACGAACGTATCATGGTGCCGGTGAACGACAGTGTCCCGTCGTGAGTTTTTTCGGCGGCAGCGGGGTATATGGCGGGGTCAGGGAAGTAGGGCTGCTCGTGAAACTGGTTTGTCAGCAATGCTCCGGCCAGACCGTTGTCGGTTGTCCAGGGCACGGTGTAGCGCTTGTTGTAGGCCGGATCGTGGTAGGTCATGGTGATGTTGCGGTGTGTGGTCGAGAACCAGTAATCGCTGCCGGCGAGTTCAAACCATTCGTCGTCGGCCAGGCCGTTGTTGTTGTCGTCGCGGCTCACCATCACTGCGCCCGGTTCGGTCCACACCCCTTTGTAATCCGCCACAAATGAGTTGCCCCCGACGGTAAAGTCCACACCGTAGGGATGTCGGGGATCATTGTAGATCGGCTGGTCGAACCCAAGAATCACATAGCCGCCGAAACCGCCGAGCGAAACGAGGCCGGTGGTCTGTGGCGCTGAGTTAGTTCCCGTACCGCTGCCTTTTCCTATGAGGCAGTCGGCATCGCGGAAAGAGCTTTCATTGGTGAATTGTCCCGGAGCGGGAAGGAATTCGATGACTCTGGCGACAAGAGCGTTTTTTCTTACGAGCACTTCGATGTCGGCTTCGGCATAGTTGCCGCTCTTGAGAGTGATGCGATAGCGGAAACGGTCGTGTGTGTAGTTCTCAAGGCCATCAGCGGGGGTATAGACGATGGCGCTGCGATAGTATGCGGTGTTCATCTTGTCATAGTGGATGGTGTCGACTTCGCAAGTGCCGTACGAAGGAGCATCAATGATGGAGAGCGTGACTGTGTTTTCCTGTCCGGAATTGCGTACGTTGTGCTGGATGCCGCGACTCATCACGCCGCTCAGCACATCGAGTTTTTTAGGAGAATCGATGTTGGCGTATACGGTCAGGTCGGATGCGGTCACTTCGAGGCATTCGTAGCTGATCACGTTTTTCACCGTGTCGCTGCCCTGAATCAGAGTTACGGAGATTTCGGTTTTCCCGAGGATATCCTTTATGCGTTTCAGCCTTATGCGGTTTTGTTTGTAACCGCTGTACCAACTGTAGGAAACAAACTGGATGAGATCGGGGTCGCCGCTCTCGACAGCTACGGTTACATCGTGGTTGTCGAGATTTTCGGTAGACGGGATTGTGTCGGGGAACTCAAAAAGTGTCGATATCGGAATTTCGACTGTGACATCGCGGGTTTCACCCACCACAGAGAGTGAGTAAGGTTTTGCCACGAATGCAGCAAAGACTCCGGAGGTTCCGAGTATCCACCAAAGGATTAAAGCAAAGACCTTTTTCATAAAAATTAATTGTTAATGTGTATTTTGGCTCTATGATTGTCGAGCGTGAGGATGTAGAAGCCGTTTGGTAATCCATCGACTGCTTGCCGGCGGGTGCCGACCCCCTGTCGCAATTCTGCGCCTGCGATGGAATAGACACGGTAATTGCCCACGGTGTCATCGGAGATTATGTCGGATATTCCGGCCACCGTTGCATGCACGTCAATAGTGTGGTTGACGGTAAGGCCGTTGGAGTCGAACTGGATTGTGATATCCGCGTCGCCGGGCTTAAGCGACGTGAGCACGAGCTCGCCGCGGATGATCTGCGCTTTGACATTCTCGGGATTTGTGTTGGATATGATGCGTTTGACAATGGATACCTGTGGCGTGTCGTCATCGTCGGCCATGTTGGCGAGGTCGATGGTGAGCGGTTCGGCTCCGAGGATTACGCTCGAAGGCATGGATTTGCTCACCACGGGAACTTTGCAGTCGGGGAAAAGAAACATGGCGGGATACCAGTAATTTGATATCAGTCGCCATTCGGCGTTGGGCTCGATGCCGCTGCCCGCATCGGTGTAACGGCGGTATATCCAGCTTTGGTTGGCGATATTGCTGCCATAATAAAAATGGCAGTAGAGATTGTCGTCCACGGGACTCACTCGGAGTGAAGAACTGTAGAACCACAGGTTGCCGTCGAGAGATGAATCATAGATCAGTTCGGTTAAATCGTTGTCGATGTCGTAGCGGTAGAGTTTTGAGTCGGAAAACCATGTTGACGCACCCAGAGAAGGATCGGCGTAAGTGAAATAAAGCACGTTGCGCTTTGCCGAAGCTGCAAGTTTGCCGGCGGTCCATGCATACCACGACTGCGGGACGCCGCCCAGATAGAGATTGACCTGTTTTGTTTCAAGCGTGTAAGGATCGATGCGGAGGAGTCCGTTGCCTTGCCAGGCGCTTCCGCTGTTTCCGTAGGGATAGTGGTTGAGCGGCACTCCAAATTCGTTGGTTTCGTCGGCTGAAGCGAGATTCATGCCGGCCCACAGTGAGCCGTCGGCGCCCTGCACCATAGTGGAGAAACATCCCGGTATTTTGTTGACAATCTGATCAGTGACGGGATCTACGACGAGGATGCCGTCGTCCTGTTTGATGGCGAATATATAATCCTGCGTGCGAATCATTATGCCGATCTGGTTCTGATAGAGAGGCCCTTGCCCGTCGATGTTGTTCTCGTCGCCTGTGCATAGTTCGTTTTCAGTGCCGGGGATGGGTCCTGTAATCTGCATGGCCCGGGTGTCTAAAATGTATATGCCGTTGGAAGTGCCGAGATAAACCTTTTCGGGTGTCACGCCGCAGCATGCGCGACCGTCGCCGAGTGCGGTGCCTGTGATGACTCCTGTCGAGGTGTTCCCTTCGTCGGCCACGTATCCATTAGGGTTTATGACCGGAAACTGGGCGATACATCGCATTGTGGCGGCATCGACAACGGTGAGGCGTCCGCCGGCTATGTTGGCTCCCGGATCTTTATGCTGCTTGGCCATTATGTAGATTTTTCCACCGAAAATCTGTGCGTATTGTGCGGTGCATCCGATTTCCATGCCGGCATTGACTGACTGGAACACCCGGTAATAGACGGGGTTGTCGGGATCGGTGGTGTCGTCGGGATACCACATGTTGATCGTGGAGTTCTGATGTCCGTACCAGTCTTCGTTAAGCACGAAAACGCCGCTTGAGAAGTCGTCCTCGTCGAATGCAGCCATTGACAGGGTGGCGAAGGCGGAGATGAGTGCGATAATTGTTCGTTTCAGTTGCATTGTTGTGGAGATTATGGGGTCGGGAGAGTGGTTCCGTCGGGAATATGAAGATCCTCGGCACGTGATATTTCAGTCGATGTTTCGCCGAGCCATCCGCATTGCTGGTTGACACCGGTGTAGACACGGATGAAGTCGACTCCGTTGAGGTGTACCGGATTTCCGTTGCGGTCTACGGCCCAGTCGATCTTGAATTTGGATAGATCGCCGATTTTGTTGGGATGGTTGTCGGCATACCCCCAGTCATAGCAGTAAAGCACGAAGTAGTTGCCTTGGTGGCTTTCGTCGATGCCGTTGGGCGCGAGGCGTGTGCCTGAAAACGTCATTACGTTGTCGGTTATCCATCCGGGCCAGTAGTCCTGAGTGTGGTAGACATTTTTCTCGACATAGCCGGTGTCGCCGGCATTGCCTTCATATCTGATATATTGCGCGTCGGTGATATTGCCGTTGAGCCACACAGGCTGATGGTCGGGATCGGGTCGATAATAGATGACGAAATAGTTGTGGATGGTTTCGGGTTTGTAGTATTCGCTTCCGGCGAGTTCATACCAGGGGTCGTCGGGTCGTCCGTTGCCATTGCAGTCGACCGCCACCATCACGATGCCGGGTTCGGCGCTGCCTCCGGGGCGTGCGGCGCCCGGATTGGGATTTGAAGCTGAATAAAACGAATTGCCGTCGATGCTGAAGTCATATTCGCCGGGCACGTTGAGGACGGTATGATCGAAAGCGAAAGTGACATAGCCGCCATAATTGCCCAGCGATACGAGGACATCGTTTTTGCCTCCGATGCATTCGAGCACTTTCTTGCACATGCTCTCTTCTGTATCTCCTTCGATGTATTCCGGCAGTTGATTGATGAACTGACCGGGCGCGGGGCGGTATTCGAGCACCTCGGATATATATCGGCTATAGGCCACGTCCTCTTCCCACACACGTATATGGGTGGTGTGTTCCACAGGATCGGTGGGTGAGTCTATGCGTAGCGTCAGGTAATAGTCGCCCGGAGCCGGACCGCAGAAAAAATAGTCGCGTCCGGTACCCACGATGGAATCGCGTCCTTGGGAATCGGGCATTGACCACGTGTAGCTGTCGCCGGGAAATTCGGGATGAAGCCGGAGCGTACGCATACGATAGACGCTGTATGTGTCATCGATGCCGAGGTTGACCATCGGTATGTCGGCGTCGTCGTTGCATGCCGCGGTTGTCGAAAGCAGGATAATGCCTGTTATGATATGCGGGATTGTTTTCTTCATTTTTCAAGGAATACCATGTGAGCGGGAATGTCGCCGGTGCGCACGCTCCATTTGCGTTTGCCGTCGTGGCTGTAGCAGTGGAGCTGTCCCGACGAAACGTAGTTTTTCGCATCGGTCACGTATATGTCGCCATTGGCCGGGTTGATATTTATGCCGTAGGGAATCTCGATGTCGGCCTCTGTGCCGTCGGTGATAAACGAGTCTGAAACGAGTTGCTTGGTGCGCACGTCGATAATGCCGTAAGTGATTTTGTTACGTTCGAGCGTATTGCTCCATTCGGTGGAATAGAAATAGAGCGAATCGCCGTAGATGCACATTTCGGAGCACGGGATTTTCAGAGTGTCGGTCACGATCATGTTGGTTGACCAGCGGTTTTCTTTCTCGAGTACAAATATTTTGGAGTGTATGCCGTTGTAGTCGCCGCGAGAGGTGACCCATAGTTTCCCATATTTGTCGGCTCTTATGCGGTGTAGATTGATTCCGACGGGTATTTTCTTCACCTGCTTCATGCCGTAGCGCTCAACGACGGAAATTGTGCGGTCGTAGTTGGGGACACGGTATCCTCCCGAGTTGGCCACATAGATATATTCACCGACTATTTCGAGTTCGTCGGGCTGATATCCGACCGTACATTTGCCGGTGATCTGAAGCGATGCCGTGTCGACACGGTAGACGGCTCCCGGCTGCGCGTCGGGGTCTATCTGCACCGGTCCCACATAGGAAGTGATATATGCGCAGTTTTTGGAAAATTTGATGTAGCGGCAGTTGGGAATATCGATCTGTCCGATCCGACGGAGAGTGTGTGCATCCATCACTTCCACTTTGTGACTGCAATTGATCACGGCATAGAGGCGCGAGCCATAGATCTGGATATCGTTGCCGACATCGCCAAGTTCCTTTACGACCGACGGGTTGCGTTCGGCATACAGATTGCGGGCGTAGTAGCCGTTTTTGAAATCGACATAGTCGATGGACGCTTTGTTGGATCCCATGTTGCCCTCGTTCAGGAGATACATGCCCGCCGGCGATGCGTCGGGGTCGGGGCCGCCCGGAAGAAGATCATATTCGGTCGGAACCACAAGCTCGTCCTCGCGGCAGGCGAAGATGCCGATGACCATGACCAATATCAATATGTTGCGGAGTGTTTTCATCATAGTTCAATTGAGAGGCCGAAACGGTAGTTGCGTTTTGGCATGGGATAGTTGAGAATCACGTCGTAGTCCTGAGAGAACAGATTGTTCACTTCCACAGTGGCACGCATGTTTATGTTCCCTATCCTGAACCCTTTAAGGAGCGAGATGTCTGATGTGTACCAGGGCTGTGTGTAGTTGTAGCGGATATTTTCCTGCTGGTTGTAGCGTTCGCCGGTGTATATGAATGAATAGTTGAGTGTCCATCCTTTCCATCCGGCCATGCATATCGCCGAAAAACTGTGCCATGGGATGTAGGGGATCTGGTGGCGGTAGTAGTTGTCGGCCGGATTTGTCACGTCGATGGCTTCCTGATAGGTGTATTGCAGTTTCCCGGTGAGGTCGATATGAGCGGGAAGACGCAGGGTGAGTTGTGTGTGCGCGTCGATGCCTCGGATATGCACTTTGCCGAGGTTGAGCATGGTCCATCGGAATTGCTGGCCTTTGGGATAGGCGACGATCTTGTCGCGCACGTCGTTATAGTAGGCGTCAATCCCGATGCTGAAAAAACTGAAAGCGCCGCGGTTACGGGTGATGTCGTAGAGCAGTCCGATGTTGTATTGGGTCGCCGACTCCGGCTTAAGGAAAGCATTGCCCATGTCGGTGTAGTAAAGGTCGTTGAATGTGGGCATGCGATAGCTTTTTTTATAGAAAGCCCGCAGCACAAGATTGGGGCGCCGGAAAGGTTTGTAGCTTAGAAATACGCCCGGAGTAAATTTGAATTTGTCGGGGGCTGAATCTCGGTCGCGTTTTTCTTCATTTACGATGGTGACGAGGGCGCTTGCCTGCATCTTCAGGCAATCACCGACTGAAAAGGCGGTGGCGGTAGATAGCCAGTGGGTGGTGCGATGCACGCTCATATATTCACTCAGCCCGTTCCACTGGAAATCGTATGCGGCCGACCATTCCCATCCCGGCAGGATATTGAAGCGGTTGGCCCATGAAAAATAGACTTCCTTCTGTTTATATATGTTGTCGACATGGATGAGCTTGTCGTCGTTGTTTACATAGCGGGTGTAATCGTAGGCATATTTTGCGTTGACTTTCACCGACCATAGACGTGAGAAATCGTATTCCCACATACCTTGGGCGAAAGTGTTGCGGTCCCACAGCCGTTCGCCGCGGCGCCATACGTTGTTGACGATCGCTCCCGGAACGCCGCGTTCCGAGTTGTAGTGATAGACAAAGGCCTTCCACCGTCCTTTGTCGAGAAATCCGTGGAGTCCAGCCTCGAAGCGTACGGCATCGATATCTCCGTTGTGCCTCACGGCCGTTGTGTCGTAGGCGAGTTCGCCGGATGGTGTGACACGCCGGTAACGGAATTTGTATTTGCCTGATGATGTGATCCATTCGCCATTGAAACTGAAGGATGTACGGCGGCTCAGTTTGTAGTCGAATGTGAGAGCCATGTTGAACAGATCGAACGATCCGGCTCTTAGTGCCACTTTCAGTCTGGCTTTTTCTCCGTCGGCGAAGCGGGGAAACCTCGAGGAGAGATAGATGGATCCGGCGGATCCGAATTCGCGGGCCGACTGGAATATCTCGCTTTTCTGGCCATTGTAGAGGCTGATGGCTTCGATGTTGTCAAGAGAGTATTTGCCGAGGTCAACCTGTCCGTTCTGAGCGTTTCCCAGCTCGATGCCGTTGTAATATACACCCATGTGGTTTGTGCCCATCGATCGGATGTTGACGGTCTTTATGCCGCCGACACCCCCGTAGTCTTTGAGCTGCACTCCGGAAAAGAACCGCAAGGCATCGGCCACGCTGTGGGAGCGCAGCCCGTCGAGTTCGGCGCCCTGAAGTGTCTGCGCCGGTATGACGTCCTTGTAGCTTTGTGCCGTGACGGTTACCCCGCCAAGCGATATGGTGTCGGGGTCGGAGGCCTGACCGGCTCTTATTGCCGGAGTCGACACATGAATGGCCGTCAGAAGTGTGAGGATTGTGATTGATCTCATTGCTTTCTGTCTGTCAGATAGGTTTCATTGTGTTGACTATCGACTGAAAGCATGGAGAATCGACTTCGGGATCGCAATGGTGGCGTTTGATTTTATGTGGTCGGGATGGCTTATGACAGCCGGCCGCCGATCCACGCGCGTTGCGTGTCGCCTTGTCAGTCCCGGCTCGTCCTCGCAAGCCTGCAACCGATAGAAGCAAAGGCAGGTCTTCTGACTCGTTTCCATCGTTTCGCAGCCTTCCCGGATATTGCCATCCAGTGGCTTGCCTTCATAAATAAAAGAGGCTTTTGCGGCGATGTGCTGAAACTTACAGCAGCGGGACTGTCCGGGATTTGCACCCGATTCCCTTTTAAGCGCTTTTCCGGATATCAGTTCCGGAGGTGGCGCACCATTGCAACCGCAAAGATAAAGATTATTTTATTCACGGCAATGTATTCGCAGAGTTTTTGATCTAACCGCGTTCATTGTAACGGACGAGGATTCATCATGACGGAATCCGCATATCCGGGAAGACCGTAAACGCCGCGGTCGTTCAGAAAAGCTCGCGGAGCACATCGAGCGACTTAAGCCCCGAAAGGGCGGCGTAGTGCAGGGAATAGTATTGGAGGATGCCGTCGAGCAACTGGTTGCGTTGTTGTCGCGACATATGGAACAGATGTAGATTGGCGGGAGTCATTCGGCTTAGAGCTATCACGGCTTCCGATTGTGTGGGGTCGAGATAGTGGCGGTGCATTGGCGCGGTAAGCCGGAAACGCCCGTCGAGCATGTCGAACAGCATGCCGGGTCGGTAGTCACTGATGTCGGGCTCGATGCCGAGGTGCCGTCCAAGGCCGTAGAGAAACAGCAGATGGAAGTTGGCCACCGAGCCGCCGGGCAGGATGTCGAGTGTGTTTATGGCATTATGGATATATGCATAAGATGATTCGTCGGGCGGTCCGTCGTGTAGCACCACACCAAGCACTTCGGCAATGAACATCACCAGCGAACTCTTAACCGGATGGGTGCGCAAAGAGGTCAATGCCGCCTGTGCACGGGGGTCGTGCATGATGAACACTTCGCGCCCCGGACGTATGTCAGCCACGCACTCTACCAAAGACAGCGGCATCAGCAGAGCGCGACGCCGCCGAGCCTCGC
>CAJJOX010000045.1 GCA_905193485.1 uncultured Porphyromonadaceae bacterium
TGTCGGTCGCAGGAGGAGGCCGTTGAAGCCATCCTCAGCGGACGCATCAAAGCTGGCGACGTCGTAGTCATCATCTACGAAGGTCCGCGCGGCGGCCCGGGAATGCAGGAAATGCTCTACCCCACAAGCTATCTCAAAAGCCGCCATCTCGGCCGCGAATGCGCCCTCATCACCGACGGCCGGTTTTCAGGCGGCACATCGGGACTGTCAATAGGCCACATCTCGCCCGAAGCAGCCGCCGGCGGCGACATTGCACTCGTGCGCGACGGCGACATCATTTCCATCGATATCCCGGCCCGCACCATCACGCTCGAAGTTTCCGACGAGAAGCTCGCACAGCGCCGCGATCAGGAAATGGCCCGGGGCAGCGAAGCCTTCACCCCGGCGGGACGCGACCGCCACGTAAGCCGCGCGCTGAGAGCCTATGCCGCATCCGTTTCATCAGCCGACAAAGGCGCCGTACGCATCATTGACTGATCCCCGACCCACCTCCCTCCCCGATTATAACCTCACAACGCCATTCCAAAGCAATGTCTGATAAAATCACAGGAGCCGAAGCTCTTATCCGCGCACTGATAGCCGAAAATGTCGACCGCGTTTTCGGCTATCCCGGCGGATATATAATCCCGGTATTCGACCGCCTATACGACTACACCGACCGCATCACCAACGTGCTCACACGACACGAGCAGGGTGCGATACACGCAGCCCAGGGCTACGCCCGCACCTCCCACCGCCCCGGCGTGGTCATTGTCACATCCGGACCCGCCGCCACCAATCTCATCACCGGCCTGAGCGACGCCATGATGGACTCCACGCCGCTCGTGGTCATCACCGGCCAGGCTCCGTCGGCAATGCTCGGCACCGACGCTTTTCAGGAAACCGACGTCATGGGCATCACACAGCCGATCACGAAATGGAGCGTGCAGATCCGCACAGCCGACGACGTGGCACCCAACATCGCCCGCGCTTTCCACATAGCCACCACCGGGCGCCCCGGCCCCGTCGTGATCGATCTTACGAAAGACGCGCAGACAGCGCTCACCGACGACGTGCCCTATCGTCCATGCCGTTTCATACGCTCCTATATCCCCTGCCCTGATATCGACCACGACGAAATACGCCGCGCCGCCGACATGATCAACCGTGCCCGACGCCCCCTGATCCTTGCCGGACAGGGCGTCACCATATCCGAAGCCGAACCGCTGCTCACCGCCCTCGCCGAAAAAGCCGGGATTCCGGTTGCCGCCACACTCCTCGGCCTTTCAGTCATGCCCTCGTCACATCCCCTCTTCAAAGGCATGCTCGGAATGCACGGCAACATCGGCCCCAACATCAACACCAACCGCGCCGATCTGATCATAGCCGTCGGCATGAGATTCGACGACCGCGTCACCGGAGTTGTCGGGCATTACGCCCCGCACGCCGAAATCCTCCACATCGACATCGACCGCTCCGAATTCAACAAAAACATACACGCCACGGCCACCGTACACGCCGACGCCGCCGAGGCTCTGCGCGAGCTGATTCCGCTCGTCGACAAAGCGTCGCATGACGAATGGTGCGACTCGTTCGACCGTCACAACCGCGCCGAACAGCGGCTTGTCAACGACGCCGCGACACATGGCGTCAACCCCGACGAACCGGTCCGCATGGGCGAAGTGGCCTTCCGCGTGTCGCAAGCCGCCGGCGACAATGCGGTGCTCGTCACCGACGTAGGCCAGAACCAGATGCTCGCCGCACGTTATTTCCATTTCACAGCTCCGCGAAGCATCGTCACTTCAGGCGGACTCGGAACCATGGGCTTCGGACTCCCCGCCGCCATAGGCGCCAAAATGGGAGCGCCGCACCGCCCGGTATTCCTTTTCACCGGCGACGGAGGCATCCAGATGACCATTCAGGAACTCGGCACCATCATGCAGTATGCCACCCCCGTCAAGATCATCATACTCAACAACAACTTCCTCGGCAACGTGCGCCAATGGCAGGCGCTGTTCTTCAACGGCCGCTTCTCGGCCACACCGCTGCTCAACCCCGACTTCACCGCACTCGCCGCAGCCTACGGCATACCCGGCGAAGACGTGGCTTCACGCGCCGACCTCGACGGCGCGATAGGGCGCATGACAGCCGCCGACGGCCCATATCTGCTCAACGTCAACATCCGTCCCGAGGATATGGTGTTTCCAATGACGCCTGTCGGAAAACCGGTCGACTATATCATGCTGAACCCGACCGACGTCTACCAACCCTAATCACACACCTGCCATGTATCATCCATCGACACTATACACCGTGGTCGTTTTCTCCGAAAACCACGTCGGCCTGCTTAACCAGCTGTCAATCATATTCCCCCGCCGCAGCCTCAACATCGAAAGCATCAGCGCATCGGCATGCTCTACACCCGGCGTGCACAAAATCACCATCACATGCCACAGCGATACCGAAATGATGGACAAGGTGATCAAGCAGATCGAGAAACGCATCGACGTCATACGCGCCTTCTGCTACACCGACAACGACATCGTTTATCAGGAAGTGGCTCTCTACAAAGTGCCTACGCAGGCCATCATCAGCGAAAGCAACGTCGAATCGATCATCCGGCGTCACGGCGCACGCATCCTCGACATAACGCCCGACTATACCGTTATTGAAAAAACCGGCCATTACGATGAAACCGAAGCACTTTTCCGCGAGCTCCGGCGTTATGATATCAAACAGTTCGTGCGCAGCGGACGGGTCGTCGTCACTCGGTCACCGATCGAATTTGTCGACGACTTTCTTGCGCGGCGCCGGCTCCAAGACCCCGAACGACAATGACACTCCAGACACTCTACACCAAAGCCTACCGCCTCACGGCGGCACAATGCAACGCACAAAGCGAGCTCGCACCCTCACAGCTGATCCAGCAGATCATCGAAGTGGCCACCGAACACGCCGACCTTCTCGGCGTCGGCTTCCGCGACCTGCAGCAACACGGCGATCTTTGGGTGCTCTCACGCGTAGCCTTCGAAATGAAACGCTTTCCCAGACTGCTCGAAGACTACACCCTCACTACATGGATCGAAGGCTACAACCGACACTTCTCCGAACGAAACATCGAGATCCGCAGCGCCGACGGCTCCACCCTCGGCTACGCCCGCACCATATGGGTGGCCATCAACATGCAGTCACGCCGGCCGGCCGATCTCAGCTACATCTCATATATCTCGCAGACTGTCAGTGACCACCCATGCCCGGTCGACAAACAAGGCAAGATACGTCAGGCCGAAACTCCGCAGATCGTCCACGAATACACCTTCCGCATCAGCGACATCGACCTCAACCCCCATGTCAACTCCACCCGCTATGTCGAACTGATCATAAACCAGATGGATCTCGCCGACTTCGACAGCTATTTTCTCCGTCGGTTTGAGATCGAATATCGCCGTGAAGCCCACTACGGCGACACAGTCGAAGTCGACTCGGCCATCACCGACTCCGGCATGATTGCGGCCATCTGCCGTGGCGACGAAACGATCTGCCTGGCACGGGCCGTCATGGCCCCGAGGCCGGTTCCGGTCAACTGAACAACAATAAAACAATCAAAATATCATCTCATCCCACACACACATTATGGCAAAGCTTAATTTTGGCGGCGTCGAGGAAACTGTTGTCACCCGACGCGAATTCCCACTCGAAAAAGCCCGCGAAGTACTCAAAAACGAAACCATAGCTGTCCTCGGCTACGGAGTCCAGGGCCCCGGACAGAGCCTCAACCTCCGCGACAACGGCTTCAACGTGATCGTCGGACAAAGAGCCGGCAAAACCTACGACAAGGCCGTCGCCGACGGCTGGGTGCCGGGACAGACACTTTTTCCGATCGAAGAAGCCGTCAAACGGGCCTCGATCGTCATGTGCCTTCTCAGCGACGCCGCCGTTCTCTCCGTCTGGCCCGTCATCAAGCCTCACCTTTCCGCAGGCAAAGCGCTCTACTTCTCCCACGGTTTCGCCATCGCATGGCCCGACCGAACCGGTGTCGTCCCTCCGGCCGACATCGATGTGATCATGGTCGCGCCTAAAGGCTCGGGGGCTTCACTCCGCAGCATGTTTCTCGAGAACCGCGGCGTCAACTCAAGCTATGCTGTCGAGCAGGACGCGACCGGCAAGGCTCTCGACCGCACTCTTGCTCTCGGCATCGGCATTGGATCGGGCTATCTCTTTGAAACAACCTTCAGGCGCGAGGCCATTTCCGACCTCACCGGCGAACGCGGATCACTCATGGGTGCGATCCAGGGGCTGTTCCTCGCACAATACGAAGTGCTCCGTGAAAACGGCCACACCCCCTCGGAAGCCTTCAATGAAACAGTCGAAGAACTCACTCAGTCACTGATGCCTCTCTTTGCCGAAAAAGGCATGGACTGGATGTATGCCAACTGCTCGACCACCGCTCAGCGCGGAGCCCTCGACTGGATGGTGCTGTTCCACGACGCCGTGAAACGGGTGCTCCAGCGTCTGTGCAAGAGGGTCGAGGACGGCGTGGAAGCCCAGCGGTCTATCGATTCCAACTCGCAGCCCGACTATCGCGAACGGCTCAACGAGGAACTTCGCCAGATGCGCGAAAGCGAGCTTTGGCAGGCCGGCGCCACCGTGCGCAGACTGCGTCCTGAAAACAACTGATTTGCACCGATTACGACATAATAACGCTCCGGCCGGAGATTCCGAATCATCATGTTCGGTAACTTCGGCCGGAGTGCATTATAGATAAAAGGTCCGTAGGGCACCGCCAATTGACGGACGCCCGTCATTGGGAAAGAGATTTCAGTTTGGCATTATTCATCTTTCTCATCGAGAGCACGATAGTGCTGATAGGGATGATCGCAGGCCGGACAGACTTTCGGGGGCTCGGTGCCTTCGTATATGAAACCGCATACCAGGCACTGCCATTTTATAGGTTTCTCGCGTTTCCATACAGTGCCTTCTTTCACCTGTTTCAGATAGCGTTCGAAACGACGACGGTGATGATCTTCGATCTTGGCAATGGCGCGGAAATGAGCTGCGATTTCAGTAAAGCCTTCCTCATCTGCCACCTTGGCCGAATTGGTATAAAGCTCAACACCCTCCACAAGCTCCTCATGCGCTGCCGTGGCAAGGTTGGAAGCTGTGTCGGCGATCACACCGGCGTCAACGCCCATCGGCACCTCTACGTTGCCTCCTTCAAGAAACTTGAAGAACACTTTGGCATGACGCAGTTCATTGTTGGCCGTTTCGGTAAACACACGTTCTATCGGGAAATAACTCTCCTTGTTGGCTTGAGCGGCATAAAACGTATAACGGGTGTAGGCCGACGATTCGGCCATGTAGGCGATCACGAGATTCTTTTCCGTCCGTGTGCCTTTAATGCTTTTGTTTGTTGACATAATACGCAATCTATTAATGTTTAATGATTCTGTCTTTCTGTTTCGCCCGACTATCCTTTGATGGTCTTGCAGAGTTATAACAACATTCCCTCACCATCGGTTTACATTACCCGCCTGATTATTTTCCGCGACGCAGCCGCCGTGTGCCGCGCCATTGCATTTTGACATACCGAAATAAACCTTTAACTTTGCACATGCCTTCCCGCAAGGCCGCTAATTTGTCAGTAATCTCATCTTATTAACAGACACCATCCAATGAATATCCTTCTGCTCGGCTCCGGAGGCCGCGAATCGGCTCTCGCCTGGAAAATGCGTCAAAGCCAACTGCTCGACAATCTCTTTATAGCTCCCGGCAACGGCGGCACAGGCGCCTACGGGACAAACGTTGCCCTCTCCCCGCTCGACTTCCCCGCTGTCGCCCGGTTTGTCCGCGAAAACGGCATCGACATGATCGTTGTGGGCAACGAAGATCCTCTCGTAGCCGGCATCCGCGACTATTTCGCCGATGAGATTCCCGGACTCCTCATCGTCGGGCCGTCAAAAATTGGCGCGCAGCTCGAAGGTAGCAAGGATTTTGCAAAACAGTTCATGATGCGCCACGGCATCCCTACAGCCCGCTACCGTTCTTTCACCGCCGCCTCTGCCGATGAAGGCTGCCGTTTCCTCGAAGAGCTCAGGCCTCCCTACGTGCTCAAGGCCGACGGCCTTGCGGCCGGAAAAGGCGTACTCATCATCGATGATCTTGCCGAAGCTCAAAAAGCGCTACGCGAAATGCTCGACGGCATGTTCGGAAAATCATCAGCCACCGTAGTGGTCGAGGAATTCCTCAGCGGAATCGAATGCTCCGTCTTTGTCCTCACCGACGGAAACGGCGGCTACCGTATCCTTCCCGTCGCAAAGGACTACAAGCGCATAGGCGAAGGCGACAAAGGGCTCAACACAGGCGGCATGGGAGCCATCAGCCCGGTGCCGTTTGCCGACGACCTGTTCATGGAAAAAGTCACCCGACGCATCATCGACCCGACCGTCAACGGCCTGATCGCCGATGGAATCGACTATCGCGGCTTCATTTTCTTCGGGCTTATCAACGTTGACGGAGAGCCTATGGTCATCGAATACAACGTGCGAATGGGTGATCCCGAAACCGAAGCCGTGATGCTCCGTGTCGACAGTGATCTCGTGCAGCTTATGAAAGCCGCCGCCCAAGGCAACCTCGGCGATCTCGAGCTCAGACACGATTCCCGCACCGCCGCCACGGTAATGATTGTCAGCGGTGGCTATCCCGGAGCCTACGAAAAAGGCAAATTGATTTCCGGAATCGGAGATGTGACCGACAGCATCGTGTTCCACGCCGGCACACGTCTTGGCGATAACGGCAGCCTGCTCACCGCCGGCGGTCGCGTTCTGGCCGTCAGTTCCCTCGGCGATGACATTGCCGATGCGACGACCCGCAGTTTCGTTTCTGTCGCCAAAATCGACTTTGACGGCAAATATTTCCGCCGCGATATCGGCCGTGACCTGATGCAACTCGAAGCCAGCTCTTCCACAAAGTGAAATCGGTCGAGATCAATATCACAACCTTTCTCGGCAGCGGGTTCTGCGCCTTGCTGCTCACGCTCATAGCCCTCGGTCTGTTATGGTCGGGATTGTCACTGACACCTTCCCCTCCGTCCGTGCCTACCGTCATCGGTCCGGGGTCGCCCATGGCCTCTGCGTCGACAGTCAGTGCCATCGCGCTTGCATCAACCATAATCGCTGTTGCGGCCGGCATAATGATGCTCACCAACCGCATCTTCAACATCCTCCGCACATCATCCCGACTCTTTGTCGGACTCTTTGCACTCGCCGTAGCCGCCACACCGGGAGCCGCAGGCATGTCATGCGCCGGACTGACGCTGTGTGTCAGCCTGCTGCTGTGCCTCATGATCATGTACACCACATATCAGCGCACATCATCCAACCGACGCATATTCCTCGTATTCGCGATCCTTTCGGCCGGCAGCTGCATCAATGAAGCCTTCGCGCTTTACGTGCCGGTGATGCTCATCGGCTGTGCGCAGATGCGGTGCCTGTCGTTCCGCGGGTTTCTCGCCGCGATGATCGGCATCATCACTCCGCTTTGGATTCTATGGGGCTTCTCGGTCATCACTCCCGAACGACTCACGTTTCCGCCTGTTTCACTGCCCTCCACGGCTTCGTTCGCCGCCTACAGCCTCGCGCAACACATGGCGATTGCCACGATGCTTGTGGCGGCATTTGCCACTACACTGCTCAATGTCATAAAAGTCTATGGCTTCAACGCCCGCACACGGGCTTTCAACGGCATCCTCGCCACAATCACTCTCTGGACAGTCGCCATCACGATAGTCGATTACGGCCACGCCATCATATACATGCCTCTGCTGTCGGCACTCGCAGCCATGCAGATAACCCTGTGGTTCCGCATCGCCGCCAAAAACAGAAGCTACATAGGCGTACTGCTCACGATTTTCATGCTATTATCCGTTTTCGCATGCAACACAATCGGCCTCACATTCTGATCGAAAGCAATATTCCTTTCATTCGCGGCGTTTTTGATGACATCGCCTATGTGAGCTATCTCGCACCCGACGAAATCACACCGCAGTCAATGCGCGACACCGACGCGCTTATCACACGCACACGCACACGGTGCGACAGCCGGCTACTCTCCGGTTCGCGATGCTCCATGATTGCCTCAGCCACAATCGGGCTCGACCACATCGACCTCGATTATTGCCGTGACAACGGAATCGAAGTGACCAACGCTCCCGGATGCAACGCTCCGGCCGTGGCACAGTATGTGTTCGCAGCCATACTCTCCGCATGGTCCGTGGAACGGCTGCCGAGCCTGACCATCGGCATTGTGGGCGTTGGTCACGTAGGTCGGATTGTCGAGAACTGGGCTCGGAATTTTGGAATGAACGTACTGCTCAACGACCCTCCGAGAGCAATCTCCGAAAAAACCGACGCATTCATCAGCCTCGACGACATTGCCTCCCGGGCCGATATCATCACCATCCATACTCCCTACACCACCGTCGGTCAATATCCCACCCACCGGCTGTTCGACGATATCCGTCTGCGCTCCCTACGACGGGCACCCATGCTCATTAACGCCGCCCGCGGCCCTATCGTCGACAACGACGCCCTTTGCGACGCCATCGACAACGGCATAGTCAGCCACGCAGTAATCGACTGCTGGGAAAACGAGCCGGCAATCTCACGACAGCTGCTCGAGAAAGCATTCATCGCGACACCGCATATCGCAGGCTACTCACGTGAAGGCAAATTACGGGCATCGAGGATGGCGGCCGAAGCAGTCGCCCGCCACTTCGGGCTCACGCTTCCTGTCCCGGCAGAAAATGTGCCAATGACACCACCCGCAGCCGTAGATGCCGAAAACATCACCGCATCCTACAATCCCATGGCCGACACCGAAGTCCTCCGGTCCGATCCGGATGCTTTCGAGCGGCTTCGCAATCATTACTATCTAAGGTCGGAAGTCACGGCTCGTAGCTGACATGGCAAGCATAGGCTCTACCCGAGGAGTCAGTGCAAATCTTTTTTAAATCCGGTCGCCACCGGCACCTTTGTGTGAACTTTTTATTGGTCAAATCACTTATTTTTTATAAGTTTGCCAAACTATTGGAAGTGCACGGCCACGACTGTCACCTCATAACCGACAAGCAATTTAATAATATATGAACCAGCAAGTCACGCCGACAATCACTTATATAGGCATCGACATGCCGGGAGAGAGTCTTTTCGAGCGGCAATATCCTCTTCCGAAAGGCATGAGCTATAATTCATATCTTATAGCCGACGACAAGATCGCCATAATGGATTCTGTCGAAACCGGAGGCGCCACACAATGGATTCGCCAGATCGAAGCCGCAGCCGGCAACAGGTGTCCCGATTATCTTGTCGTGCACCACATGGAGCCCGACCACTCGGCCTGCATAATGGCGGCAATGGACAAATGGCCCGCACTGACCCTCGTGGCGTCACAGAAAGCGATAGCCATGCTGCCGCAATTCTTCCCCGGCAACGACCTGACGGGTCGCACACTCGTCGTCAGACAAGGCGACACGCTCCAGCTCGGACACCATATGCTGCATTTCTTCGCCGCACCCATGATCCACTGGCCGGAAGTCATGGTGAGCTACGAAGAACATGACCATATCCTCTTTTCGGCCGATGCCTTCGGTAAATTCGGTGCCCTCCAGTTTGACGACAACTGGATCGATGAGGCCCGACGCTATTATATCAACATCGTCGGCAAATACGGCAATCAGGTGCAGTCGCTCCTTACCAAGCTTGCCGAACCTCCGATCAGCATCATAGCACCCCTCCATGGTCCTGTTCTCCGTTCAGACTTGAGCCCTTACCTGAAGCTTTACGACAAATGGAGTCGTTACGAGCCTGAGTGCCGGGGAGTGCTCGTGGCCTACGCCTCGATCTACGGCGGCACCGAAGCCGCCGCCCTGCGTCTGGCTGAGATGCTCCGTGAAGAAAACGCCGGCGGAGTGGCCGTGATGGATCTCACCGCCTGTGACCAGTCTGAAGCTATCGCCCAGGCATTCCGCTTCAGCGCCATGGTGGCGGCCGCCCCTACCTATGACGCATCGCTATATCCGGCCATGCACGACTTTCTTCACCATCTCGCGCTTAAAAACTACCGCAACCGTCGCGTCGGGCTGATCGAAAACGGATCGTGGGCGCCAGTAGCCGCACGGCAGATGCGTGCGATGCTTGAGCCGCTCCCTGCCGTCACGATCGTCGACCCCGTAGTGACCATACGCTCACGCCCCGACGAAAACACGCCCGCGGCTTTGCGCGCCCTTGCAAAAGCCATCGCTGCAACATAAAAACATCATACAAACATCATAACGACCAAAAATTCAAAAAAACTATGAACTTTCTCACTGATGAAAAACTCGTGATTGTCGGCGCAGCCGGCATGATCGGCTCCAACATGGCTCAGACAGCCATGATGATGCATCTCACACCCAACATCTGCCTCTACGATCCCTATGCTCCCGCGCTTGAAGGTGTGGCCGAAGAGCTCTACCATTGTGCCTTCGAAGGTGTCAACCTCACATTCACCTCCGACATCAAGGAAGCTCTCACCGGTGCAAAATACATCGTATCGTCAGGTGGCGCAGCACGTAAAGCAGGTATGACTCGCGAAGACCTCCTCAAAGGCAACGCTCAGATCGCCGAACAGTTCGGCAAAGACGTGCGCACCTACTGCCCTGATGTGAAACACGTTGTCGTCATCTTCAACCCCGCCGACATCACCGGCCTCATCACCCTCCTTTACTCAGGGCTCAAACCCTCGCAGGTAACCACTCTTGCAGCCCTTGACTCGACACGCCTCCAGAATGAACTCGTAAAAGCTCTCCATCTTCCCGCTTCAGAAATCGTTAATTGCCGCACATACGGCGGACACGGCGAACAGATGGCCGTTTACGCCTCCACGACCAAAGTCGACGGCAAACCGCTCACCGAAATCATCGGCACAGAATCCCTCCCCGAAAAAGAATGGGAAGAACTCAAAGTGCGCGTGATCCAGGGCGGCAAAAAGATTATCGACCTCCGCGGACGTTCCTCATTCCAGAGCCCGGCATATCTCTCAATCGAGATGATCGCAGCTGCCATGGGCGGCAAACCGTTCACCTGGCCCGCAGGCTGCTATGTCAGCGACGACCGCTTCAACCACATCATGATGGCTATGGAAACGACCATCAACGCCAATGGTGTAAGCTACCGCGAACCGCAGGGCACAGCGAAAGAGCAGGCCGAACTCGAACAGAGCTACAAACACCTCTGCACACTCCGCGACGAAGTCATCGCCATGGGCGTACTTCCTCCTATCGCTGAATGGCACGCCCTCAACCCCAACATCGACTGATCACCACATCACCGATACCGACCCTAAAGCGGGGCTGTAAGCCGATCTCACATCGGCCGGCAGCCCTGCCTTTTTATTCACATACTGCCGGAACAGACTGCATTATTCTCTGAAATACACACAAAAATCACAATTCGCGGCTTTTGTGTCATTTTATTTTATAACTTTATCTTTTCATTCAAAAGACTGCAATTCACACCACCACCTTCTACAAACAACTATATGGCATTGATTATTCCAGAAAAGTATAAGCGAAAGCTTCTGGCTGAAACCACCGAGGTCGCCATCAAAATGATCAAACAGCATTTTCAGACGGCACTGGCTGAAGCGCTCAATCTGCGGCGCGTCACGGCTCCGCTGTTCGTGCTCTCCGGCACGGGACTCAACGACGACCTCAACGGCACCGAACGGGCTGTGAGCTTCCCGGTCAAAGCCATGGACGACCGGCGCGCAGAGGTCGTGCACTCGCTTGCCAAGTGGAAACGTGTGAAACTCGAAGCCTACGGCATTCCTCCCGGTTACGGACTCTACACCGACATGAATGCGATCCGCGCCGACGAAGAGCTCGACAACCTCCATTCGATCTATGTCGACCAGTGGGACTGGGAACAGACCATACGCCTCTCCGACCGCAACGTCGCCTATCTCCGGACAACCGTCGAGAAAATCTATGCAGCACTGCGCTCCACCGAGCGGATGGTCTACCGCAACTTTCCACACATAACGCCACGGCTGCCGGAAACAATAACATTCATGACTGCCGAAGAACTGCTCCGCCGCTATCCGGACATCGGTCCTTCACAGCGTGAACAGCGGGCAGCCCGCGAACATGGCGCCATATTCATCATAGGTATAGGTGCTCCGCTCAGCGACGGCAAGCCGCATGACCGGCGCGCACCCGACTACGATGACTGGAGCACTGTCAACGAGGATGGATCAACTGGACTCAACGGCGATCTCATCGTGTGGGATTCCGTGCTCAATCGCTCTGTCGAGCTATCATCGATGGGCATACGTGTCACGGCTCAATCAATGCGGCGACAACTTGATGACTGCGGATGTCC
>CAJJOX010000046.1 GCA_905193485.1 uncultured Porphyromonadaceae bacterium
GCAGACGAAGTATATTGGCCACATAATAGACAGACAATCCCAAACCGGCCAGACGGAACAACATGTCCGGCCCCCACCAGCAGTCTGCCAGTTCGGAATAGGTATGAACAATTACCGGACGGTTCCCCAAAAGCAGACTGACGACATACAATATAATAAGGAATATGGCCGGCGAAGCATAACGCCACATTCGTCCCCACTGCAAATATCCCGGCATAGGAATACTCAGAGGATAAATACCTTGCAGGAAACAAGTGCCCACCAAAGCTAAAAGCATGAAAGGATGAAGCAAACGAAGCAAGGCATCGAAGAAACCTAACGTAGCCTCATAAGTAGCCTTGTCGATCGGCTGCTGATACCCCGGTTTTACCATCTCCAGATACCATGAGGAGAACTCATCCCAGAACAATTTATAGACAGCCATCATCGCTTCGCTCAAACGGTATTTGCCAAACAGGTCGTCCATTTCGACGATCTCGTTTTCGGGCATCTTGAAGCGAATGACCCACTGGTCGCCCCGCGCGATGCGGGCTGCGACCTCCTCTTTCGAGAGAGAGAGCGACGTAGGCAGTTTCTCGCGGATCGAATAGTTGTATGCGAAAGTTTCGCCGCGCGCCTCGTACTCCTTGCGCAGGGCGTCCAACTCCTCGGCAGTATCAAAAGCGTAGTAGGCCCATCCGGACTCCACGAGCTGTTTCGCGTATTTCAGGTAGATGTCGCGCCGCTCGCTCTGGCGGTACGGCGCATGAGGGCCGCCGACGCCGACACCCTCGTCGATCTCGATGCCGCACCACTTGAGCGACTCGAGGATATACTCCTCGGCACCCGGCACGAAACGCTGCGAGTCGGTATCTTCGATACGAAGAATCATCGTACCGCCGTGCCGACGCGCGAACAGGTAGTTATAAAGCGCCGTACGTACGCCGCCGATATGCAGAGGCCCCGTAGGGCTGGGTGCGAAGCGCACCCGGACAGGTCTTTCCATATTTCGTTACTCTTTGTTGATTTCCTTTTTATCGTCATGTTCGGATTCGGCCGTCTTGCGACCGGCCGCATCCTGCGCCGCTGCACCCCCTCGGGCAGGTTTGCACAAAGTCGGCGCCACGGCCCACAGCGCACACATCACCCACACTACGAAGGCACCCGATACCACGCGCCAGACCGCATCGTTCCTCAAAGCGACCACTGCGAGAAGCAGGACGAAAAATATCCGTTCCGTCCATCGGGAGGTAAGCGCCCGGGCGATTTTTGCACGATTTCCCATACCGTTTACTTAATGCGGTATTCGACCCGCATGGTGATACGGGCTTTTTTCTGCCGGCTCGAGGTGTTGAACGATCCTCCGGCCGAGAACTCCTCGTTGGTATTGGCACCCGTGATCTGGAACACGCCCATACGGGCCGAAGCCACTCCGCCGAGCTTCGCTCCGGCATTGACCGCGATCTTCTCGGCACGGACACGGGCATCGGCCGATGCTTTCTCGATGAGCGACAACTTCACGTCGTCGAGCTTCGTATAGTAATAATCGGGCTGCATAGCCTCGATCGAAACGCCCTGGGCGATCAGCGAAGAGATTTCACGCGAAACATTCTCGACGGCATCGACACTCTTCGACTCGACGGTGAAGCCCTGCGAAAGCCGGTAACCGGTAAACCGCTGTCCGGCCCAACTGCCATTGGCCGAATAGACCGGCTCGTACTGCTTGGTGACGTTCACGAACTGGAAGACCACGGCTTCAGCAGCGATCCCTTTCGAGAGGAGGTAGTCGTACACCTTCTTCTTGCTGGATTCGATCTGCGCGTATCCCGCTTCGACGTTCTGCGCCTCGGCGGTGATGAAACCGTTCCAGACGATCAGGTCGGACGAGAACTCGGTTTCGCCGAGGCCCGTCACCACGATCGTCTCCTGCGCGTGGTATTTATATGTGTACGCCCTTGCGAGCAACCAGGCACTGACGACGATCGCCGCACCGATGATGAGGTACTTCCAATACGCTTTCATAACCGTAATATTTTAAGAATTATATTTGCTAACCCGCCGCAATTCATCGGCCGCTTCCGGTCCGGCGTTTTCAACAGGACACGATCACCGCATCCGGCGGCGCCCCGCCCGCTACCGTAAACGGCAGCGCGGCACTACACGTTGAACAGGAAGTGCATGATGTCGCCGTCCTGTACCACATATTCCTTGCCTTCGACATTCATCTTGCCTGCCGAACGCACGGCCGCCTCGCTGCCGAGGGTCACATAGTCGTCATATTTGATCACTTCGGCGCGTATGAAGCCTTTTTCAAAGTCGGTGTGGATGATGCCGGCGCATTTCGGCGCTTTGCTGCCGCGCATGAATGTCCAGGCACGCACTTCGTCTTCTCCGGCGGTGAAAAATGTCTGAAGGTCGAGCAAGGCGTATGCGGAACGGATCAGCCGCGATACGCCCGATTCTTCGAGTCCTATCGACTCGAGAAACTCCTGACGGTCCTCAAACGTTTCGAGTTCGGCAATTTCAGCTTCGGTCTGCGCAGCCACAATCAGGATCTGCGCGCCTTCGTCCTTCACGGCTTCGCGCACGGCGTCGACGTAAGCGTTGCCTGTAGCTGCTGAAGCGTCGTCGACGTTGCATACATAAAGCACCGGCTTGTTGGTGAGGAGGAAGAGGTCGCGGGCAAAGCGCTGCTCGTCAGGAGTCTCGATCTCAACGGAGCGTGCCGGACGACCCTGCTGCAAGGCTTCCTGATATTTAAGGAGCACTTCATATTGCATCCTGGCAATTTTGTCGCCGCCGGTCTGAGCCTGCTTCTGCGTTTTTGCAATGCGGCTTTCCACCGTTTCGAGATCTTTGATCAATAGCTCGTAGTCGATGATCTCCTTGTCGCGCACAGGGTCGACGGTGCCGTCGACATGGGTGATGTTGTCGTCGTCGAAACAGCGCAGCACGTGTATGATGGCATCTGTTTCGCGGATGTTGGCCAGAAATTTGTTGCCCAGACCCTCGCCTTTGCTGGCGCCTTTCACGAGCCCGGCGATGTCGACAATCTCAACCGTCGCCGGCACAATGCTGCGCGGATTGCACATCTCGACAAGCCGGTTGAGTCGTTCGTCGGGCACCGTGATCACGCCCACATTGGGCTCTATGGTGCAAAACGGGAAGTTGGCCGATTGGGCTTTTGCGTTTGACAGACAGTTGAAGAGAGTGGATTTTCCTACGTTGGGCAGCCCAACGATGCCGCATTGTAATGCCATAATATGATGTTGAGATGGATTGTTGTTAGTTTAGCGGTGCAAATTTACACATTATTTTTTGAACAGCGAGCGCAATGTGTAGCCTATGTCGTTGAACATCGAGATTATCGGCGTAAGCAGCGGCCTGATCGGGGTATCGGCACCGGGCGTGAATATCCTGAGCGAATGTTCGTGGCATTCCACGTCGAGTTCGGGCTGCATGATCAGCGGCTCGCCGTCAATATGACACGGGCCTTCCTTTTTTCGTGAAATGTGCACGTGTTTGGCCTTGAACGTGTGGATGAGCATGTTTTTCTCGATTGTTCCGGCCATAAGGTCGAGCCCCACGAGGGCAGTGGTCAATACGTTGCCATAGTGGATGATGGTCACGTCGAAGAGTCCGTCGCATATCGAGGCATGGGGCGCAATGTAGGCATTGTTGCCGTATTGTGATGCATTGCACACGGCCACGACGAAAGCTCTTTCTGTGATTACATCGCCGTTGGCCGAGATTACGTATTCTTCCGGCTCATAGTGCATGTATTCGTTAAACGTGTTTTTGACGTATGTCATTTTGCCACGATGCTTCGACTGTGCGAACTTGTGGCTTACGGCTGCGTCGAAGCCGGTGCCGAATGTGCAGAAAAACGGCTTGCCGTTGACCGTGCAGTGATCGCAGGTCATGGCGTCGCCATTTGCGATGATTTCGATGGCGGCATATACGTCGATCGGTATGTTGAGGTGGCGTGCCAGTCCGTTGCCCGAACCGCACGGAATGATGCCGAGGGTCACATTCGAGCCGCATAGGGCGGCTGCCGTTTCGTTGACGGTGCCGTCGCCGCCGGCGGCAAGCACCATGGTATAGCCGGCTGATATTGCCTCACGTGCCAGATTGGTGGCGTCGCCCGCGGCCTTCGTCCACACGGTGTCGACATCGATGCCTGTTGCCGACAGACGTGCTGTGACGCGTTCGTCGAGCCCTTTCTTGTTGCCGGTGCCCGAAATGGGGTTGATTATCAGCAGTGCTTTTTTCTTTTCCATTTTGTTTTTGACGGTGATTTGACAGATGCAGATCAGCGAGAGGATGCAAAGATAACTATTATTAACGATGATGCCAACAAAAACGACTGGCTTGTAGCCTTATTTTGAAAGGTCAGGGGATGATTGCAAATTATTTTGTAATTTTGCAGTCATAAACATTAAAACACTGAAATAGAATGGAAAGAAAAGTAAGGGTGCGTTTCGCACCGTCGCCCACGGGACCGCTGCATATAGGCGGCGTGCGCACCGCGCTCTACAACTACCTTTTTGCCCGCCAGAACGGCGGCGATATGATTCTTCGCATTGAGGATACCGACTCGCAGCGTTTCGTGCCCGGTGCCGAAGACTATATCAACGAAGCGCTTGCCTGGCTCGGCATCGGAATTGACGAGGGTGTGCGAGAAGGCGGCAAATATGGCCCTTACAAGCAGAGCGAGCGCCGCGACATCTACCGCGAGCATGTGAAGATGCTCCTTGATGCCGGCCGCGCCTATATCGCGTTCGACACTCCCGAAGAACTCGCTGCGGCGCGTGAGTCGAAGTCCAATTTCCAGTACGATGCTTCGACGCGCATGTCGATGCGCAATTCGCTCTCCATGCCGGCCGACGAGGTGAAGGCTCTCATCGACGGTGGCGCCAAATATGTGGTGCGCTTTAAGATCGAGCCCGGACGCGATGTCGAGGTCAACGACCTGCTGCGTGGCAAAGTGACCATCAATTCGTCAATTCTTGACGATAAGGTGCTCTACAAGAGCGCCGATGATCTGCCCACCTATCACCTTGCAAATATCGTCGACGACCATCTGATGGAGGTGACCCACGTGATCCGTGGAGAGGAGTGGCTTCCGTCGGCTCCGCTTCATGTGCTTCTTTACGAGGCGTTCGGCTGGGCCGACACCATGCCCGCTTTTGTCCATCTGCCGCTTCTGCTCAAACCCGACGGAAAGGGCAAGCTGAGCAAACGCGACGGCGACCGCCTCGGCTTCCCTGTGTTCCCTCTTGAATGGCACGATCCCAAAAGCGGTGAAATATCCTCCGGCTACCGCGAGCGCGGATACCTGCCCGAAGCCGTAGTCAATTTCCTCGCCCTGCTCGGATGGAATCCCGGCGACGACACCGAGATAATGTCGATGGACGAGCTGATAGCCAAATTCTCTTTCGACCACTGCTCGCGTTCGGGTGCCAAATTTGATTTTGAAAAAGGCAAATGGTTCAATCACAAATATCTTCAGGAAATGGGCGACGAAGCCCTCGCGCAGCTCTATAAACCGGTGCTCGCCGCTCACGGCGTCGATCCTTCGGCATGGAGCGACGGGTATATCGCCCGTGTTGTCGGTCTGGTCAAGGGCCGCATCAACTTTGTGGGCGATCTGTGGGAGCAGAGCCGCTTCTTTTTTGTGGAGCCTGCCGAATATGAAGAGAAATCTGTGCGCAAACGCTGGAATGCCGATATGCCCGCAATCATGGCAGAGCTTGTCGAGGTGCTCGAAGGCGCCGATTCGTTCGATGCCAAGGTGCTTGAGCCGGTGGTGCTCGGCTGGATCGCCGACAAGGGTTATCACCTCGGCAATGTGATGAACGCTTTCCGCCTCACCGTGGTGGGCGAATGTAAGGGACCACACATGTTTGACATCACAGAGCTTCTCGGCCGCGACGAAACCATACGCCGCATCCGCCTCGGCATCGAACGCCTAGGCTGATAAATCAAGGCATGACAAAAGCCGTTGTCTGATGATTGCAGGCAACGGCTTTTGCTATATCATGCCGGATATGTGACGGCTTAATGTCTTAGGCCTGGGGTGCAGCGGGTGCAGCCGATGCAGGCTGTGCCAGAGTGGCGGTGACCGGTTTGGCTTCCCAGCCGAGGGCGCTCGCACCGAGCACGGCGGCGTCGGCTTCTTTGAGTTCCGACTGAAGAACTTTCACTTTGCCTTTCCAGATGCTGAGCATGTTGCGCTCCATCGATTCGCGGAGCGGTTTCAGCAACAGTTCGCCCGATTTTGCAAGGCCGCCGAAGAGCACGAATGCTTCGGGCGCCGAGAATACGGTGAAGTCGGCGAGAGCCTGACCGAGAATGTCGCCTGTGTAGTCAAACACTTTCTTGGCCAGTTCATCGCCTGCCATGGCTGCGTCATAAACGTCTTTCGAGGTGATGTCATCGATCGGAAGATTGCGGAGCAGCGAGGGGGTGTCGGTGATTTCGAGATATTCGCGGGCGGTGCGTGCCACGCCGGTTGCCGAACAGTAGGTTTCGAGGCATCCGGTGCGTCCGCAGCCGCACAGGCGTCCGTTGTTGCGTTTCATGATCACGTGGCCGAGCTCGCCGGCAAAACCGTCGTGACCATACACAAGCTGGCCGTTGATCACTATGCCCGAGCCTACGCCGGTGCCGAGCGTGATCATGATGAAATCTTTCAGTCCGCGTGCCACACCGTAGGTCATCTCGCCGATGGCGGCGGCGTTGGCGTCATTGGTGATGGCCACAGGGATGCCGAACTTGTCGCTCAGCATCTGGGCGAAAGGTATCGGGGTGGGCCATGGGAGATTGACGCCGTCTTCGATCATGCCGGTGAAAAAGTTGGCATTGGGGGCGCCGACGCCTATGCCGTAGATCTTGCCTTCGGCGTCGATCGATTTGATCAGGCGTGAGCATTCGTCGTAGAGCTCGTCGATATAATCGTTGATATTGGCGTGCTTGCGCGTTTTGATGGAGTTGCTTGCGAGCACGATGCCGCGGGCGTCGACAATGCCGAACACAGTGTTTGTGCCGCCCATGTCTATGCCGATTACATAAGGCTTGGAGTTAGTCATCTGATATTGATTTAATATTTGGTTGTTTTCGCAAAGGTAATTAAAATCTGTTATCGAACCACTTTTTTTGGCCTGATTTTGCAGCGGGGTTGCTCTTTAATGCGTAATTTTGCAATGATGAAACCGATTGTCAATATTCTTTATATCTTTTTAGCCTGTCTGGCAGCCGCGGCTTTTGCCGGCTGTTCGGGCGACGACGAGCCTTCTTTGCCAGCACCTCCGGAGCCTCAGACCGCTCACCGAATTGTGCTTGTGTATATGGTCGCCAACAACAACCTCAGCTCGTTCGCTTCCGATGATATCGACGAGATGAAGGCCGGAGTGACCTGTCAGGGCGCCTTGGCCGACGGCCGATGGCTTGTCTATTACAGCGGTCCCGACATGCGTCCCCGGCTATTGGAACTGCTGGCCGACGGCACCGAACGCGAATTGAAAGTCTATGACGCCGCCGTTTCGTCGGTGAGCATCGAACGCATGCGTCAGGTGGTGGCCGATGCGCGTGCCTTGGCTCCCGCCGACGGCCTCGGCCTCGTGCTCTGGAGCCACGGCACGGGATGGATCTCCGATTCAGGCTCGATTGACGAGCCATCCTCCTCCGCGGCTATGGCTTCGCCGCTCTCGTTCGGCATGGACGGCAACCGACGGCTCTCCATGAAGATTCCTTCCCTGCGCCGCGCACTCGAGGGCGGCACGTTCGACTTCATTTATTTCGACTGCTGCCATATGGCCACGGTCGAAGTGGCCTATGAGCTCCGCCATGTCACACCGCGCATCGTGGCCTCTCCCACCGAATTGGGAGTGGAAGGCATGCCCTATGCCCTGAATGTTTCGCCGCTGATGTCGGCGCAGCCCGATCTTGCCGGCGCTCTCGGCAACACGTTCGCCTATTATGAGCGTCAGCTTGAGGCCGATGATCCTTTCAATCCCGGTTACGGCTGCTGCATCTCGCTTCTCAACACCGCGGCGCTCGACGATCTCGCCGACGCCACACGCGCCATCTATCTCGCCGGTGCCGCGCCTCCCGCCGGATATGATGCCGTGCCGTATTTCCGTCGCGGTATCACTTCGGGCATATACGACATGCGCCACCACATTCGTGCTGTCTGTCCCGATCCCGGTCTGCTGGCACGATGGGAAGCGGCTTTCGACAAAGTGGTGATGACCACGCGCTCCACTCCGAAAGTCTATTTCCTGCCGGCCGACGATTTTGCCGGCCTCGGCCACAACGTGATCCGCACTGAGGCCGATACCTCCAACGGCTACACCGAAACACAATGGTGGGCCGACGTGGCCTCACATATCGTTTTCTGACATAAACATTACGCTTGAATGTTCTCCTTTCTCAACATACAGACCGACGCCGTTCCCGACGCTTCCGCCCTCGCTTCCGTGGCTTCCGATGCCGCGGCGCTGAAATCGCTCTCGATCGAGGATCTCATCAACAAGCTCGCCCATCCGATGGTCGACTTCGCCATGCATCTCGCCATTGCCATTCTGGTGTTCTATGTCGGCAAATTCCTGATCCGGCGCATCTATATTGTCATCAGCTCGATAATGGTGCGCCGCAGTGTCGACAAATCGCTCTCGACATTTGTGCTCAGCCTTGTGAGGATGGTGCTCTATTTCATTCTCGTGGTCACCGTCATCGGCATTCTCGGCATTAACACCAGCTCGTTCATAGCGCTCTTTGCTTCGGCCGGCGTCGCGATAGGTATGGCGCTCAGCGGCACATTGCAGAATTTTGCCGGCGGCGTGCTCATCCTGCTTCTCAAGCCCTACAAGGTGGGCGATTACATCGAGGCGCAGGGCTATGCCGGCACTGTCACCGAAATACAGATCTTCTCCACGATCATCTGCACCTACGACAACAAATCGATCATCATACCCAACGGCGGCCTCTCCACCTCGTCGATCAACAACTGGTCGCGTGAGAGCTACCGCCGCATTGACTGGACCGTTTCGATAAGCTACGGCGATTCGTTCGACGATGCACGGCGCGAGATCCTCTCCATGCTCGACTCCGAGTCGCGCATCGTGAAAACCACCCTCTCGTCCGACATCGAGGCACGCAACGAAGCCCGTGTGGAGGCGCTTCAGGCCGAAGGCGAGAAACCGTCGGAAGAAACGGCGCCCCGCCGGTCGCTGTTCCGCCGGCTGTTTCATCTTGCTCCAAAGAAGATAAAAAATGCCGTGGTCGAGGCCGACCGCAAACTTGAGGTCAGTCCGCTTGACGCCGTGAAGCTCAATGCCGACCGCTCGCCCAAGGTGCTCCTCGCGCAGATGGGCGCCAGCTCCATCGACATTTCCGTGAGGGCATGGGTGCTTTCGTCGGATTATTGGGATGTTTATTATCTCATGAACGAGCGTTTCTATAGTGAACTACCCCTGCGCGGCTTCCGTTTCCCCTTCCCGCAGCTCGACGTGCATCTCTCGTCCGCGACCGACTCTTCCTCCTCTCAGGCATAGGCGCATCTTCTGATTTTTTAACATCAGCGATGCGCAATTGTGACGTTTTGCCCGAGGAATTCTTGGGAAATTTTGCTAATTTTGCAACATCGCCAAAAACGTGTGCGACCGAGTGCCGTCGGTCCGGCGCGTTACAGTAAAAGTCAGGCCGCGGCGCGGCCACCTCCTCGCATTTACTTGCCGTCCGTTTCGAAATCGGCTTGGTCACCCGTCGGTGTGCATTGCTAAACCGTCATCCGGTTTTGCGTATTGCCGGCTACCGCCCGTGGTCCGGCTTAGGGAACGAGAAAAATAAAAAAACAACATAAATGACAAGTAAATGGAATTATCTACCCCTTACTTCCGAAGAGCAAAAGTCAGAGACAGAGTTGGCTAAGCGATATGCCAGCGTGCCGCCCGTCAGCGAACTGCTGGCGCAGCGCGGCATAACGTCCGTTGAGGAGGCTGAAAAATTCTTTCATCCTTCTCTGAAGGACTTGCACGACCCCTTTCTAATGCCCGACATGGACAAGGCGGTCGCCCGGCTCAACAAAGCTATGGGTAAAAAAGAGCGCATCATGGTGTACGGCGATTATGACGTCGACGGCACCACGGCGGTAGCGCTCGTCTACAAGTATCTCCAGCAGTTCTACTCCAATATAGAGTATTACATTCCGACGCGCTACGATGAAGGCTACGGCATTTCGCGCCGGAGCATCGATATCGCCGCCCGCAACGGCGTGAAGCTGATCATCATTCTCGACTGTGGCATCAAGGCCATCGACGAGATAGCCTACGCCCGGTCACGCGGCATCGATTTCATCATCTGCGACCACCATGTGCCCGACGACGATCTCCCCGAGGCCACTGCTATCCTCAATCCGAAACTCGAGGGGAGCACATATCCGTGCCAGCATCTGTCGGGATGCGGCGTCGGCTTCAAGTTCATGCAGGGATTCGCCATCAGCAACGGCATACCCACCACCGATCTCGAATGCATGCTCGATCTCGTTGCCGTGAGCATAGCCGCCGACATCGTGCCCATGGTCGACGAAAACCGCATCATGGCCTATCACGGGCTGCGTCGCATCAACGCCAACCCCAACATGGGTCTGCGCGCCATCATCCGCATCTGCGGCCTCACCGGCAAGGAGATCACCATCTCCGACGTGATCTTCAAGATCGGGCCGCGCATCAACGCTTCCGGACGTATGCAGAGCGGCGCCGAGGCCGTCGAGCTGCTTGTGTCGCGCGATGCCGCCGAGGCCTATGTGATAGCCAAGTCGATCGACCAGTACAACAAAGACCGCAAAGAGCTCGACAAACGCATCACTGAAGAGGCCAACGCCATCCTCGAAAGCCGCGGCGAGATGGACTCCGACCAGAAATCGATCGTCATCTACAATAAAGATTGGCACAAGGGCATCATCGGCATCGTCGCCTCGCGTCTCACCGAGCTATACTACAAGCCGTCGGTTGTGCTCACGTTTGCCAACGGACTGGCCACGGGATCGTCGCGTTCGGTGCAGGGCTTCGACATCTACAAGGCCGTCGACGCCTCACGCGATCTTCTCGAAAACTTCGGTGGCCATCCCTATGCCGTGGGGCTTTCGTTGAAAGAGGAAAACATTCCCGAGTTCACCCGCCGCTTCGAGCGTTATGTCGCCGAGCACATCCGTCCCGAACAGTTGCGCCCCATGCTCGACATAGACGCCTTCATCACATTCTCGGAGATAACGCCTGCTTTCGTGGCCACGCTCCGGCGTTTCAACCCCTTCGGACCCGGCAACAACAAGCCGGTGTTCTGCACCCGCTGCGTGATGGATTTCGGCACGAGCAAGCTCGTCGGGAAAAACCTCGAACACATCAAGTTTGAGCTTGTCGACGACACGTCGGGCAAGGTGTTCAACGGCATCGGGTTCAATATGGCGCAATATTTCGACCATATCCACGCCCACCGACCCTTCGACATCTGCTATACCATCGAGGACAACAAGCACCAGAGCGCCACGTCGTCCATACAGCTCCTTGTCAAGAGCATCCATCCCCGGAAATGACGCCGGCCGGAAGCCTCACCACCACCATCATCAGATATGCCCGACATCACGGCAGCCGCCGACATCCTTCGGAAATACTGGGGCTATGACTCGTTCCGCGAGTTGCAGCCCGAGATCATAACGTCGGTGCTCGAAGGGCGCGACACGCTCGGGCTTCTGCCTACGGGGGGCGGCAAGTCGGTCACGTTTCAGGTTCCGGCCATGATGCTGCCCGGGCTGACAATTGTGGTCACGCCCCTCATATCGCTGATGAAAGACCAGGTCGACGGACTGCGAGGCCGCCGTGTGCCCGCGGCCGCCATTCATTCGGGGCTCTCCCGCGCCGAACACCGTCTGGCCATGGACCGCGCCTGCCTCGGCAAGATCAAGCTGCTCTACCTCTCGCCCGAGAAGCTTCAGTCGCCGTCGTTCATCGACCGGCTGTCGCAGATCAACGTGAGTCTTATCGTCGTCGACGAGGCGCACTGCATCTCGCAGTGGGGCTACGATTTTCGTCCCTCCTATCTCAGGATCGCGTCGTTGCGCCGCGCTTTCCCCGACGTGCCGGTGCTCGCGCTCACCGCTTCGGCCACGCCCGATGTCACAGCCGACATCATGGCGCAGCTGCAGTTCAGGGCTCCCAATGTGTTCGCACGGTCGTTCACCCGTCCCAACATCACGTATGTGGTGCGCCGCTGCGACAGCAAGCCCGAGATGCTGCTGCGCGTGTTGCGTGCCACCCGTGGGTCGGCCATCGTTTATGTGCGTTCGCGGCGTCGCACGCGCGAGATCGCCGATATGCTTTGCGCCGCCGGCCTT
>CAJJOX010000047.1 GCA_905193485.1 uncultured Porphyromonadaceae bacterium
AATATGCCGCCATGAAACTGACGCTGATGCTGATGGGCGGGTCGGCTTTCTTGCTCATCGGTATCCTGGGCATCTATTACGGGGCCGGGGCGCAGACGATGAATGTGTTGGAGATTGCCGGACTGCATAACATCCCCGAAGGGATGCAACGGCTGTTCTTTCCTGCGGTGTTCTTGGGTTTCGGCGTGTTGGGTGCCTTGTTCCCGTTCCATACATGGAGCCCCGACGGTCACGCCTCCGCTCCTACCGCAGTTTCCATGCTGCATGCTGGCGTGCTCATGAAGCTTGGTGGTTACGGATGTTTCCGTGTGGCCATATTCCTGATGCCCTATGCTGCCAACGAACTTGCATGGATCTTCCTCATCCTTACAGGCATTTCCGTGGTTTATGGCGCATTTAGCGCATGCGTGCAGACCGACCTCAAATATATCAACGCATATTCTTCGGTTAGCCACTGTGGCCTTGTGCTGTTTGCAATCCTGATGCTTAACACCACTGCGATGACAGGTGCTATCATGCAGATGCTTTCTCACGGCCTCATGACGGCTCTCTTCTTCGCCCTGATCGGTATGATCTACGGACGTACTCACACACGCGACATCCGTCTGATGGGTGGCCTTATGAAAATCATGCCGTTCCTCTGTGTCTGCTATGTGATTGCCGGTATGGCCTCACTCGGACTGCCGGGCTTGTCAGGCTTCGTCGCCGAGATGACGATATTTGTCGGGTCATTCGAACACGCTGATATGTTCCACCGCGTATTCACCATCCTTGCATGCTGCTCGATTGTGATAACCGCCGTTTACATCCTGCGTGTTGTCGGCAAGATATTGTTCGGCCCGGTTCAGGACGAACACCACCTGTCACTTACTGACGCTACATGGTGGGAACGCACTTCGACCGTTACGTTGATAATCAGCGTCGCAGCTATCGGTTGCTTCCCGAATTTCTTTGCAGAGCTTATCCGTTTCACGTTTAGCTCCGATATTTTCACTGTAATTGGAATGAATTAAAAAGACAATAAGAGAAATGGATTACTCACAGTTTTTAGTAATGAAGCAAGAAATATGCTTGTTGGTAGTATTTCTTTTGGTCTTCCTTAATGACATTTTCCTTCCCCGAAAAGCTCAGTCGGGCATCGGCATTATAACGTGCGTTCTGTTCGGTATCTACACGCTGTTTGGTTTCTGCCCGGTGGTGATAGGATCCGGTACGCAGACGGCATTTGCCGGTATGTATGAAACATCGCCTGTCATTGTCAACATCAAGAACATACTCAACGTAGGTACGCTTATCGTTCTTATCCAGTCGTTGCGGTGGACGGCGAGCGACATGCAGCGCATTCGTCGTGGCGAATTCTATGATCTGCTTCTCCTGACGCTTTTTGGAATGTATCTTATGATATCCTCGCGTCATTTCCTGATGTTTGTCATCGGTCTTGAAACGGCTTCGCTTCCGCTGGCCGCAATGGTTGCCTTCGACAAACACCGCTACGAGAGTCATGAAGCGGCAGTGAAATACATTCTCACCGCAGTGTTCTCTTCGGCTGTATTCATGATGGGACTCTCGTTTGTCTACGGTCTAGGCGGATCGCTTTATTTCACCAAGATAGCCACAGCCGTGATGCTCGGGCTTGATAGTGTGGCACTTGTGGTCGCTCTTGCATTCGTCATTGCCGGCATAGGCTTCAAGCTTTCGCTTGTGCCATTCCATCTTTGGACAGCCGATGTATATCAAGGAGCTCCCACACCGGTCACTTCCTATCTCTCGGTTATATCTAAAGGTTCGGCCGCCTTTGCTTTCCTTGTCATTCTCTGGCAAGTGTTCGGATCGGTTTATTCCGAGGCTTGGGAATGGATGCTCTATGCGCTGATCATACTCACGATCACCATTGGCAACCTATTCGCTATCCGTCAGCGTAATCTCAAACGTTTCCTTGCATTCTCGTCGATTTCGCAAGCCGGTTACATTATGCTCGGAGTCATTGCCTATAAGGCAGGCAATGCCATGGGTGAAGCCGCTTTGATGTATTACATACTCGTCTACATTTTCTCCAATCTTGCAGCATTTGGCGTGATCGGAGCGATTGAAAACAATTGCGGCAAGGTCAGCATGGATGACTATAATGGACTCAGCAAGACGAATCCGCGTCTGGCAATGACTATGATGCTTGCAATGTTTTCTCTCGCGGGCATTCCTCCCTTTGCCGGTTTCTTCAGCAAATTCTTCATTTTCACATCGGCGATCAATCAGGGGAGTGTTGCTATCTATGTCCTTGTGCTCATAGCTTTGATCAATACGATAATCTCACTTTACTATTATCTGCTCGTTGTCAAGGCTATGTACATCAAGACCGAGGAGCCGTGCTCGATAGCGACATTCCGTAGCGCATGTTCCGAACGCATCGCCATGTGGATATGCGTCGCCGGCATTGTCGGACTTGGTCTTGTCAGCTGTTTCTACGACAATCTGCTTACACTTGTAGGCTGTTAAGCCGACTAATTGAGTTTTTGATATTGAGATGCGGCGGTCTGTCACTAATGGCGGATCGCCGCACTACATTTCAAGACGATGGCTTATGATGCCAAAATGTGTGAAAACGCCATTTATTCGATGGAGAATTCGTACCTTTGTAGGAAAAAACATCCAATTATGAAAACAATCCAAAAACTGATATTATTTATATCCGTCATCTTTTCATGCACCGGCATAGCTTATGCTCAGGCTCCTTCGCATGCATCATGGCGTATAAATGTGAAAATGACTTCGGCAACCGAAGGCGAGATCATAATTATTGCCACTCCGGCTTCCGGATGGCACATTTATGGCATGACTATTCCGGAAGGGGGGCCTAAACCGACCACCATTGATTTTTCACAGTCGACCGGGATTAAAATTGTCGGTAAAATCAGTTATGCGCCGGCTCCTGCAAGATACCATGATGAGATGTTTGATCTCGATCTCACGGCTTGGGGTGGCAAAGTTACATTTCGTCAGAAATTCAAAATGACAGATGCGTCAAACGCTCAAGTTAAGGCGCATGTCGGTTTCATGGCATGTAGCGACAATACATGCAGCCGTCCCGAACAAATCACGTTGACTAAGAACGTGGTTTTTAAATGAAAAATTCGGGGCTAAAATAATTAATTTATTAAAAGTCAGATGCTAAAAGAATGAAGCGACGTCTTTTTTTGTTTACTTTTTTCCTGTCGTTTGTTGCGGTCTTTTGCCCATATGCGCAAAATGTAGTGAAATGGAGCCAAATTATCCGGATGACTTCCGACACCGAAGGCGTGATGGAATTTACAGCCGACATAGCCAAGGGATGGCACATGTATGGCACAGATATTCCGTCGGGGGGGCCGACCGCTACGGAAATTGAGTTTAAAAATCTTATCGGGATGGAACTCGTCGGCGGTCTGAATGCTTCCAAGACGCCTGTATCGTCTGAAGACGAGTTGTTCAATATGAAGATATCCTGGTGGGAAGGTTCTGTCGTCCTGTCGCAGAAATTTAAGCTTGTCAATGGCAGCAAAGGTTGCAAGGCAGAGGGCAGGATAGTTTTCATGGCATGCAACGATCAGACCTGTTCACGGCCGGAACGTATTCCCTTTGAACTTTCATATAACGGAAACGCAGCGGTTTCTTCAGGGGATACAGTGCTTGAGAAGAAAAATAAACCCCTTGCCGTCGTGGATTCATTACCCGTACATACACCCGCGGTCGATAAGGCTTCCTGGTGGAAGCCCGTTGATGTGAAATCCGACACTGATGTCCATGCCGGCTGGATATATATATTTGTCTGGGGGTTCGTAGGCGGTTTGCTTGCGTTGCTCACCCCTTGCGTATGGCCTATGATTCCTCTTACGGTAAGTTTCTTCCTCAAAAAGAGCTCATCTCGCCGCCGTTCTGTGTTTGATGCCATGATTTATGGTGGCAGCATTATCGTGATATATCTTACGCTCGGCATTGCCGTCACATTGATTTTTGACGCAGGAAAGCTTAATGAACTGGCTACTAATGCCGTGTTTAACCTGATCTTTTTCGGCATACTTGTGCTTTTCGCCGTGTCGTTTTTTGGCGCTTTCGACATCAAACTGCCTTCAAAATGGAGCAATTCCATCGATGGCAGAGCTGAACGCACTACGGGACTGATAAGCATATTCTTTATGGCGTTCACTCTTGTGCTGGTTTCTTTTTCGTGCACCGGACCGCTTATCGGCACATTGCTCGTTGAAGCGGCTTCGCAAGGCAACATAGTCGGGCCGGCCGTGGGTATGGGCGCTTTCGCTCTTGCTTTGGCCATCCCTTTCACAATGTTTGCAATATTCCCCTCGCTTCTCAAAGAAATGCCACGTTCGGGAGGATGGCTCAACTCGGTAAAAGTCGTGCTCGGATTCCTTGAACTTATTTTGTCGCTTAAGTTTCTCTCGGTTGTCGACCTTGCTTACGGATGGCGTATCCTTGATCGCGAAGTGTTCATTGCCATATGGATTGTGCTGTTTGTGCTTTTAGGGTTGTATCTGCTCGGGAAATTACGTTTCAGCCATGATGCGCCTTTGCAGTATGTATCGATTCCGCGTTTCTTCCTTGCATTGGCTTCATTGAGTGTTTCGGTGTATCTTCTCCCGGGTCTTTGGGGGGCGCCGCTTAAGGGTGTCAGCGCTTTTGTGCCTCCTCTTAGCACACAGGATTTCAGCCTGTATGAACCCGGTAAGTTCACACATTTCGACGATTATGACGAAGGCATGCAATATGCTGCCGAGCATGAAATGCCGGTGCTCCTCGATTTTTCAGGCTATGGCTGTGTCAATTGCCGTAAGATGGAAGGGGCGGTTCTTGACAACGATGCGGTAAAATCAATGATCGAGGAAAATTTCGTGTTTATCACACTGATGGTTGATGACCGTAAAGAACTTCCTGAACCGCGCACCTACAAAGTGAATGGCGAAGAACGTGTAATGGAAACCGTCGGAGATCTATGGGGTTACCTGCAGCAACATAAATTCGCCGCCTCTGTTCAGCCTTATTATATAGTGCTTGATAATGAGGGTGTGCCTCTTACCAAGAGTATGGGGTTCACTGAAGATCCTGAAACATTTTTGTCATGGCTTTCTAAAGGTCTTGAAAATTATAAGAAATAATCAGTTATATGTCACATACACGCGAAGAAAAAATCGAGGCTCTCGGGAAGGTGATCGATACACTCGATATTTTGAGAGTCCAATGTCCGTGGGATCGCAAGCAAACCAACGAATCGCTGCGCGCCAACACTATTGAAGAAGTGTATGAATTATGCGACGCACTGCTTAACGACGATGATTCCAATATCAAAAAAGAACTTGGAGATGTATTGCTCCACATTCTGTTTTATTCAAAGATAGGGGAGGAGAAAGGCCGGTTTGACATCTGTGATGTCGCTGAGTCACTTAATACAAAGCTCATATTCCGTCATCCTCATGTGTTTGGCTCAGTCGAAGCGAATGACGCGCATCAGGTTGAACAAAATTGGGAACAGATCAAACTTAAGGAGCGTGGCGGAAACCGCACTGTGCTTGGCGGTGTGCCACATTCTCTACCGGCTTTGATCAAGGCTTTCCGTATACAGGAGAAGGCTGCCAATATCGGATTTGATTGGGACAATCGTTCGCAGGTGTGGGCTAAGGTGTCTGAAGAAATAGATGAATTCTCCAGGGAAATCGACGGGATGTCGGCCGAGCGGATGGAGGAGGAGATGGGTGATGTGCTTTTCAGCATTATTAATGTCGCGCGACATTATGGAATCAATCCCGAAAACGCCCTTGAAAAGACAAATGCCAAGTTTATCCGTCGGTTCAACTATCTTGAAGACCGGGTTGAGTCGTCGGGACGAAAGCTTGACGAAATGACGCTTGACGAGATGGATCGTTTTTGGAACGAAGCAAAAGGCAAAGGTTTATGAGCAGGTTTTTACTGCCGCTTCTCATATCCGGCGCCCTGATCTGTTGCACGCCGATGCATAGGGCTGCGGCTTCAAGTCCGGTGACATCGACGGCTTATAGCGTGAGTGCCATATCCGGTCCGGTGGGATTTATGGTGACGAAGATTGATTTCCGCAGTGATCTTACCCGTATTTATGGACGCCTCATCGGTCGTCCCCACACATCCGGTCGGATCGACGCTCTGTCGCTGACGCTTCCGGATGGAGAAACGGTAGCGGCTACAGATATTGACGGCATCGATATGAAACGGTATTTCCAGTGGGAAGATGACAATTATATTGAAGTTGAGATAGATTTCCCGCCGGTCGGGAAATCACGGACAATGACGATTGATGTTTGCGGGCCTAATGGCAATTGCAGATGGACAATCGTCAGAAAATAAAATGCCGTGAAGCTTTGCATTACCGAGAAACCGAGTGTGGCCCGTGACATTGCCGGAATTCTTGGCGCCACAGTGCGTCGGGATGGATATTTTGAGGGCAATGGCTACAATGTCACATGGACCTACGGCCATCTCTGTACACTCAAGGAGCCGGCCGACTATACCGATTTATGGCGCCGTTGGTCACTTTCCTCGTTGCCGATGATCCCTCCCCGTTTTGGCATAAAACTCATTGACCAGGAGAGTATCAGGCGTCAGTTCGAGGTGATAAAGTCGCTTATCGCGCAGGCCGAAGAAGTGATCAACTGCGGAGATGCCGGACAGGAGGGTGAGCTGATCCAGCGTTGGGTGATGCAGAAGGCTATGATTGCCTGTCCGGTCAAACGTCTGTGGATATCATCACTCACCGATGAATCGATACGGGAAGGTTTTGCCAATCTGCGTCCGCAATCCGATTTTGAGAATCTGTATTATGCCGGCCTTTCGCGTGCTGTCGGAGATTGGATTCTCGGAATGAACGCAACGCGCCTCTATTCCCTTAAATATTCCGAACCGGGTCATGTCCTTTCAATTGGACGTGTGCAGACTCCTACTTTGGCTTTGGTCGTGCAGCGGCAACTGGAAATAGATAATTTTAAGCCTGAGGATTTTTGGGAAATTTGCACTGAATATCGTAATGTGAAATTCAGTTCGGCTGCAGGTCGATATAAATCAGAGGAGGATGCCATGCAGGCTATGCAGGCCATACAGCACAGGCCGCTTGCAATTACCGACGTTCAGGAAAAGAAAGGTCGTGAAGCGGCGCCTCGTCTTTTCGATCTCACTTCTCTACAGGTGGAATGTAATAAACGTTGGGGATGGACGGCAGATGAATCACTGAAAATGATTCAGTCACTTTATGAGAAAAAGGTGACCACCTATCCACGTGTCGACACGACATATCTTTCTGACGATATATATCCGAAAATACCCGATATCCTTCGAAAGATGACGCCTTATGCGGCCATTGCCGCTCCGGTGCTTGCAGCAAAGATTCCTAAAAGCAAAAAGGTGTTTGACAATACGAAAGTGACCGATCACCATGCCATAATTCCTACCGGTCAGTTTCCGGATATGCTTGACGGTGATGAAAAAAAAATGTATCACTTGATTGCACGCCGGTTTATCGCCGTGTTCTATCCCGATTGCGTGTTTTCGGTCACTTCCGTCACAGCCGATGTGGAAGGATATGGGTTTAAGGTAGCGGGAAAAGTGATTGTTGAACCCGGATGGCGCGTCATTTACCAAAAAGATAAGGATGGCGGTGACAGCGCGGAGCCGGAAGGCATTCTTCCATCTTTTATCGTGGGAGAAAGCGGTCCTCATGAACCTTCACTTGTCAAGAAACAGACTCAACCTCCCAAATTGTATACCGAAGGTCTTCTCTTGCGGGCCATGGAGAGTGCCGGCAAGACCGTTGACGATGAGATGTTGCGTGAAGCGATGAAAGAAAACGGGATAGGGCGTCCGTCGACTCGGGCGGCTATCATTGAAACTCTCTTTAAACGCGGCTATATGAGGCGTAGCGGCAAGAGTATTCGTGCAACAGATGCAGGTATCGCTCTCATAGCAACGATAAGTGATGAGCTTTTGAAGAGCGCAAAGCTGACAGGTCTATGGGAGAATAAATTGCGACGCATTGAACGGGGTGAATATTCCGCTCATGAATTTATTGACGAACTCAAGCAGCAAATTAATGAGATAGTGCTGAATGTGTTGAATGACAATACTTCACGGCGAATTACCATCGAACCGGACAATAAAAAGTCGGAAACTCGGACTCGTCGGAAGACAGAAACTGCCGACAACACGAAAAAAACGAGAACACCGGCCGTAAGGAAATTTGAGCAGATTGTTTGTCCGAAATGTGGGCGTGGACATATAGTTAAAGGCCATACGGCCTATGGGTGCAGTCGCTTTAATGAAGGATGCACGATGCTTTTGCCATTCGACCGATATCCCGATAGCCTCACTCCCGGAAAACTCAACACTCTGTTAAAAAAGAATAAAAGAAATGACACCCAAGAATGATCCTTTAGAAATTTTACCCGTAGTTGACGAGCGCGGTAATGTCATTGACTCTGCACCACGCAATGTATGTCACGACGGAGCATCGCGATTGCTACATCCGGTCGTTCATCTGCATGTCATTGACAGTAGTGGCAGATTGTTGATGCAAAAACGATCATTGAAAAAACGCATTCAGCCCGGAAGATGGGATACCGCAGTTGGTGGACATGTCGATTATGGCGAAACGATCCATGCGGCATTGCAGCGTGAGGCTCTTGAGGAGATCGGGTTGAATGATACGTCGGGAGCAAGGCTTTTGGCAAGATATGTGTTTGAGTCAAATGTCGAGCGTGAACTGGTTTATTGCTACATGCTTAATGCTCCTCGCGACTTTGAGCCGACAATCAGTGAACCGGATGATATTGAAGCGCTTCAATATCGGCGGATTGAAGATATTCTCGTGAATATGGATAATGGTACGCTGACTCCTAATTTTGAGCAGGAGTTCAAAAAAATAATCTATCCCTGTCTGACTGGATATGAATGATATATTACAGTATTCCGCAGTTGGTATAGCACTTGTTATCTGCATCATTTGGATCGTGAAACGGCTTCGTTCGCATAAATCCGGAGGATGTTGCGATTCGGTTGATTATGACGCCGGAGGATGTCCCGATTGCCCTTTGGCGCATCGTTGCAAGGATAAAATGGGTCAGGGGAAGTAGTCGGAAACCCAACCGATTCAGTTTGACATTCTTTTAAGCAGATTATAACTTGGTGCGACACCGAGCTGTCCTGCGCGGCTTAGGTCGGCACTACCGGCTGCACGGTTGCCGAGAGTGAAATAAACATATCCACGGTTATAGTATGCCTCACCGAAATCCTTATTGCATTCAATAGCCTTGTTGAATGCGCTTAGAGCCGATGTGAAGTCCTGCATTGCGATGAACACGACCCCCATATTGTAGTATGCGACCGACATTTCAGGAGAAAGTTTAAGCGTTGCTTCAAATTCAGATATTACATCCTGAAAACGTGCCCTCAGAAGCGAAGCGTCTTTGCCAATCGTTTCTGACCCCGAAACGGCGACGGCTGCATCCGTTACCAGTTGACGGTATTTTCCCACGGCAGTCATGAACTGAGCCAGAGTAAAATCGGGGGCGATATTGAGCGCCTGCTTAAAATCGGTGACAGCTGCGTTATAGTTATGGAGTGTCATCTGGTTCATGCCTCGTCCGAAATAATCAATGGCGCGTGGCGCGTGGGTTGAGAGATAAGAGTTATAATATTCTATCGACTGGAAATGCTTGTTGATCTCTTCCGTATCGGTGAGGGTGGCTTCATGGTTGGTCACTTGAAGCACATAATTGAGAGCATGCGTGCTGTTTACATCATCAATCTCTTTGAGATACTCGCCGGTAGGCTTCAATTCCGTGGGTGAAGAATAATAGGTAGCAACGAATATCGGTTCAGGCTCAATGCTTATATTGCGGTCTTGCACACGTCCGCGTATGTTTTTGTTGTTATATTCCTGCTCCATTTCAGTATTGTCGGATATGGTGATAAGCTGTGAGAATCTGGCGGCGACAACTTCCTGTGGCTCGGATTCGTCGCCATGCTTATCGCTTCCAGATCCGAAAAGTTCAGAAGCCGTGGGGTTGGCTCCGTCGCGTTTTATGCGTTGTTTGGCAAGTGCAAGCGACTTTTCGTAGTCGTGTTGTGCCGATCGGTCGTTGAGCCGTTGTTTTATGTCGAAACGGAGAAAATAGGCTGCGGCAAGATCGGGAAATACACTGATGAGGCGGTTGATGTCGGTCAGTGCACTGCGATAGTCGTGAAGCTCGCGGTGAGCTATGGTTCTGTTGTAAAGCGCGCGGTAATCGTCAGGATTGAGCGCAAGCACTTGGTTGAGATCGGAAAGTGCATTGTTATAGTCGCGGACCTCCATGCGCAATAGTGAGCGGTTGAAGAGAGCAACATTGTTCAGAGGTTCAAGCTGAAGGGCATAGTCATAATCGCTCATGGCTCCAAAATAGTCATCAAGCTTATATCGGAGGAAAGCCCTGTTGACAAACAGGCCGCTTTGTCGCGGTTGGAGTTTGATGGCACGGTCCATGTCATCGAGGGCCTGCCGGTAGTCTTGGCTACGGTTTATGGAAATGTCAGCACGCATTATCAGAGCATTGACTGCATTTGGATTCATCTCAATGGCCCTGTTTATATCTTCAATTGCTGCAATGGTGTCGGCCATGGCCAGACTTAATTTTGCACGCCCGATATATGCGGCATCCCACGATGGATAAGCGGCGATAAGTGTGGCATAACTGGCTGCGGCTCCAGCGTAATCTCTGATAGATTCCTGTGCGAGAGCTTTGTTGTAGAGCAGTCCCCGGTTTTCGGGAAGCATGCTGAGCGCCTGATTATAGTCGGCTATGGCTTCTTGAGCTTTTCCCAAATTCTGGCGGGCTACGCCGCGTATCTCATAGGCGTCGACAATAAATGGATTGTGTTCAATGGCCGTTGTGGCATCCTGTTCCGCTCCTTGAAGGTCATCAAGATTGAATTTGGCAAGAGCACGGTAAAAATAAGGCTGAGCAAGGTAGGGCTTTGCTGCAATAACCTGATTGAAATACTGTATCGATAGTACGTAATCTTCAAAATATAACGCATTCCGCCCAATTTGTATTACCTGATCGGTGTTTATCTGAGCTTTGCCGCCGAATGGAATAATGAGAGCAAGAAATGATATGATCGAAAGTGTAAGTTTCCGCATGTTTCTGTTGACAGGATTGTTGATGCAAAGGTAGGTTTTTGTCAGCAATATCCCACAATATCCCATTGGAAGTGTTGGTGAAAAATCATTAAACTATTGCGTTGTGAAAGCTGTTGTTCTATTGATTGGATACGAATTCTTATATGATATGGATAAACGCAGACGCATCGTTGTCATTGGGGGCGGTTTTGCCGGTATGAATTTTGTGAAACGCATTGATAAGACCAGATATGCGGTAACGCTTGTGGATTGCAACAATTATCATAGTTTTCCACCTCTTTTTTATCAGATTGCGTCGAGTGGGCTTGAACCCGACAGTATCTGTTTCCCGTTTCGTCGCGAACTTCATCGTGGTAAAGCCCATGGCGCCGAGTTTCATCTTGGCTGTGTGGAGTGGATTGATGCCCAATCCCGCAAGGTAAAGACTCAATTTGAAACGATTGATTATGACATTTTGGTAATAGCTGCGGGCACTACCAACAATTTTTTTGGCAACGATGACTTGATAAAAAAGGTCTATACACTAAAAAGTACGGCACAGGCTATGCGATGTCGTGATGAAATCCTCGACCGTCTTGAACGGGCCGCCATTTGCGACGACATCGAGAGGCGGCGGAAGCTGCTTAGTTTTACTGTCGTTGGCGGTGGGCCGGCCGGTGTGGAGATAGCCGGGGCACTCGGCGAGATGAAGCGCTATATTCTGCATCGGAATTATCCCACCATTCCCCCCGAAGATGTAACCATCACACTTATCGAGGGATCCGATACATTGCTTGGAGCGATGGGCGAAAAATCACAGGCCGATGCATTGAAATATCTTCGCGAACTTATGGTGGACGTGCGTTTCGGTCTTCAGGTTCGCAACTATAGTGACAATATGGTATCGCTAAGCGATGGCACGGATTTTTATAGCGGCATGGTAATATGGACGGCCGGAATTGCAGGCGTTGATCTCGAATTTCGAAATGCCGGTTTCCAGCCTGTCCGTGGACGGCG
>CAJJOX010000048.1 GCA_905193485.1 uncultured Porphyromonadaceae bacterium
CTACGCCGATATCCGGCCTCGGCTCCTCCACGCTTTTGAAGCCCTCTATCCGGTGTGACGTACAACGCCGGGCATCCGCCCGGTCACGACACGATCTTCCGCATGGAATCACGACACACATAATAGTGCAGTGCCGTATAAATCACAGCTTGAAACGGCGACAGCTTTTCTTCCGGACTGTCACCCAACAGCAGATCTTCCGCGAGAGCGGTGACTATTGCACGCCGGTCGGCTTCGGGCAAAGACTTCACACTATTGATCACATGAGGATTGATAATGATTGAGGAGCTTGACATAATGTATCGTTTTTATATCGGTGTTTTGTTTTCTTTTCCGCAAAATTACACCCCTGTCGGGCAAGATACCGGCACGGCCACACAAAAAAACATTAAATTCACCGTCACTCCGCATTTCCGAAACAACCCGATGCGATCGGCGATGACTCATCCTCACTAATTTTTTCAAAACATCCGCCCGTCTTATTTTTTTCATTACCTTTGCAAAACCGATTGAACAAAATAAAATCATCTTCAACGTAATGCCGAAAATATCCCAGCGCGGCGAAATGATGCCCGCATCTCCTATACGAAAACTCGTTCCCTTAGCCAATGAAGCTGCTTCCAGAGGAATTAAAGTGATCAGACTCAACATCGGTCAGCCTGATCTCCCCACCCCGCAGGAAGGACTTGACGCGCTAAAAAGCATCGATCGCAAAGTTCTTGAATACAGTCCGTCCGAAGGTCTGCTGTCTTTGCGCAAGCGTTTGGTCGACTACTACAACCGTTTCAACATCAAAGTCGATGTCGACGATATCATCGTCACTACCGGCGGCTCTGAAGCGGTTCTCTTTTCATTCATGGCGTGCCTCGATCCCGGCGACGAAATCATTGTGCCCGAACCGGCATATGCCAACTATATGGCGTTCGCCATCTCCGCCGGCGCAAAAATCGTCACCGTACCCTCAAACATCGATCAGGGATTCGCCTTGCCGGCCGTTGAAGAATTCGAAAAACTCATCACTCCACGGACAAAAGGCATACTCATCTGCAATCCAAACAATCCTACAGGATATCTCTACACCATGAGGGAGATGATTCAGATCCGCGACCTTGTGAAAAAATATGATCTATTTCTCTTTTCCGATGAAGTCTATCGCGAATACTGCTACACAGGGGCCCCCTACATTTCTGCATTCCATCTTCCGGGCATAGAAGAGCAGGTAGTGCTGATCGACTCCGTGTCGAAACGTTACAGCGAGTGCGGCATTCGCATCGGAGCGCTGATCACCAAGCATAAAGAACTGAAGAAAAACGTGATGAAGTTCTGTCAGGCACGCCTCAGCCCGCCATTGCTCGGACAGATTGTTGCCGAAGCATCCATCGGGACTTCTGATGAATACATGCTCATGACCTACAACGAATATGTCGAACGCCGCAAATTCCTCATCGACGGCATAAACAGAATCCCGGGGTGTTACACCCCCATCCCCATGGGAGCGTTCTATACGGTTGTAAGTCTTCCCGTCGACAACGCCGACCACTTCTGCGAATGGTGCCTTCGCGATTTCCAATACGAAGGAGCCACCGTCTTCATGGCTCCGGCTTCAGGATTCTACACCACACCGGGTATGGGCGTCAACGAAGTTCGCATGGCATATGTGCTCAACAAAGCCGACCTCGCCCAGGCGCTGACCGTGCTCGCCGAAGCGCTTAAAGCCTATCCGGGTCGCACAATCTGACAGCACGACGCGTTCTTCACCATATTTATTTATATTACATCCGCGATGAACACGCCCCTCTTTCTTGCCCGACGTCTGGGACTTAAATCGTCCGACGACCGTGCCGCATCCCCGGGTGTGATCGTCGGATACACCGGTGTTGCCCTCGCTATCATCATAATGCTGCTGGCAATATCCGTGGTTAACGGATTCAAGAAAGAGATTACCGGAAAACTTATCGGATTCAATGCGCAAATCACTGTTTACGCACCGGAAGACGACGACACACCATCTTTCACTCGTGGAATCCGGCTCACCGACTCACTTTCCGCAGCATTGTCCGCGGCTCTGCCCGATGCCTCCGTTTCGCTGATCATCCGGCAACCGGCCATATTCAAGACCGACACCGACTTTCAGGGCATAATCCTCAAAGGACTCGAGCCTGATGCCGACGCATGGCGATTCTATGGCGACAACATCATACAGGGCCACATCCCCCGACCGTCAGACGGCACTGAATGCGTCGTCATCTCAAATTCAATAGCCTCACGGCTTGGTGTAACGACAGGCGACCGGCTGACGACACACTTCCTTGAGGGGCAATCGGTGCGGACCCGTCGCCTGACTATCACCGGCATCTTCGATTCTCATTTTCATGATTTCGACAACGCCATGGCTTTCACGCCCATAGCGATGTTGCAAAAGCTCACCCACACCGATTCCCTAACCGGCTCGGCAATCGAGATGCGCGGCATGCCCATGGATCAGGTGGCGCACAACGCCCGACGCGTCAAAGATGCAATGCACAATGCGGCGCTCGCTGATACATCTCATTCCTTCTACAAGGTCAACACCATTGCTGAAACTTGCGCTCAATATCTCAACTGGCTCGACCTTCTCGACACCAACGTCATCGTCATCATCATAATAATGGCTTGTGTCGCTGCGATCACTCTCATATCAAGCCTCTTCATAATCATACTCGAACGGGTGTCGACCATCGGACTCCTCAAAGCCGTCGGCGCGACCAACGGACAGATACGCCGCATGTTCATCTACATGGCCGAACGGCTCGTGATCCGCGGAATTTTAATCGGCGACATCATAGCCTTGGGAATCGCATGGTTGCAATGCCATTTTCACATTCTGCCGCTCGACGCCGAGGCCTACTATCTCAACTACGTGCCGGTCGACATCAGCTGGAAAGCTGTGGCAGTTGTCAACATCGCGGTAATCATCATTTCTGCGCTCGTCCTTATCCTGCCTTCACACATCATTGCCCGGCTATCCCCTACGACAGCGCTACGCTACGAATAGCCCACATACATTCGCGGATCATGCCACTATCCGTGTCGCGCGACGGTTCTCCTCCGCCTCTATTCCGTCATCCGGCGAAAAAATCCATCACTCCGACCTTTTTGGCATTAATTTTGTTTAAAAGATGAAACATAGGTTCACACCCGTGGTCACTATGATTTAATTTTACTATTTTTGCAAATCATTCTATATTTCATGACATCAGATATTCATCACAACACCCCCGACATAGCACGCCTTGTGACCGAAGGCATTCAGGAACGCAAAGGACGCAACATCGTCCACATCGACCTTTCGGCGATCGAATCAGCGGCCGCCTCCGATTTCATCATATGCGAAGGCTCAAGCACGATGCAGGTTTCGGCAATCGCCGACAGCGTCCGTGAATACCTCTTCGAACATGCCGGCATAAAACCCTTCAATTACGACGGATATCGCAACTCGCAGTGGATCGTCATTGACTACGGCCACACTCTCGTCCACATATTTCTCCCCGACGAACGTCAGCGCTACAATCTTGAAGAGCTCTGGAGCGACGCACCTTGCACCATGATCCCCGACATCGACTGATCCTTATATAGCAACTTATTCTCAAAATCACATATTCCACACCAACAACATGCAGCAGACTCCAAAAAACAATCCTCTTGGAAGCGGAGGAAAGAAACCTCGCTTCGCCTTCAGCATGTACTGGATGTATGCCATCATCATCATTATCCTTGTCGGCATGCTCTATGTTGACCAAAGCACGCAGACCGAAGAAAAAGACTACTCTGAATTTAAGGAAATACTTGCAAGCGGAGGTGCGACAAGCATCGTCATAAACAGCAACAAGCAGACGGCCGAGGCCGAACTCGACAACGCCACCGCAAAAAAATATTTCAAAAACTATAAGGAAGGCGAAAAACACGTCATCGAATCCGCCATCCCGCCCACCGACCGTTTCGACAGCTACATTGAAGCTCTTCAGAACGAAGGTGTTTTTAAAGGCAAGATAAAATATGAGAACAGCTCGTCAATCTCATCCTATATCTGGTCGTTCGGCCCCATCATTTTGCTGATCATTTTCTGGGTGTGGATGATGCGCCGTATGTCGGGACGTGACAGCTCGGGCGGCGGCGTGTTCAGCGTCGGCAAATCCAAAGCCAAGCTCTTCGATAAAGACAACTCGACACAAGTCACATTCAAGGATGTGGCCGGACTCTCCGAAGCGAAAACAGAAATCGAAGAAATTGTCGAATTCCTCAAAAATCCGCAACGCTACACCAATCTCGGAGGCAAAATACCCAAGGGCGCGCTCCTCGTCGGCCCTCCGGGAACAGGCAAGACACTTCTCGCAAAGGCCGTGGCCGGCGAAGCGAACGTGCCGTTCTTCTCTCTGTCGGGCAGTGATTTCGTCGAAATGTTCGTCGGTGTCGGAGCCTCGCGTGTCCGCGACCTCTTCCGGCAGGCAAAAGAAAAAGCTCCGTGCATTGTCTTTATTGATGAAATCGACGCTGTCGGACGCGCACGTGGCCGAAACCCGAATATGGGCTCTAACGACGAACGCGAAAACACACTCAACCAGCTCCTCACCGAAATGGACGGATTCGGCACAAACAGCGGCGTTATTGTGCTCGCCGCCACCAACCGCGCCGACATCCTCGACAAGGCGCTTCTGCGAGCCGGCCGTTTCGACCGTCAGATCTATGTCGATCTCCCCGATCTCAATGACCGTGTGGCGATATTCAACGTTCACCTGCGCAAAATCCGCACCGACAGCTCGCTCGACGTCGAGCTTCTCGCCCGACAGACTCCCGGTTTTTCCGGAGCAGACATTGCCAACGTCTGCAACGAAGCCGCTCTTATCGCTGCACGCCACAACAGCCCGACAGTTTCACGTCAGGACTTTATCGACGCTGTCGACCGCATTATCGGCGGACTCGAAAAACGTTCAAAAATCACGACGGAAGAAGAAAAACGCTCCATCGCCATACATGAAGCCGGACATGCCACCGTTTCCTGGCATCTCCGCTATGCCAACCCTCTTATCAAAGTCACCATTGTGCCCCGTGGCAAAGCTCTTGGCGCCGCATGGTATCTCCCGGAAGAACGACAGATCACGCCGACGCAGGCTCTGCTTGATGAAATGTGCGCCACTCTTGGCGGTCGCGCCGCTGAAGAAGTATTCCTCGGCCGGATCTCCACCGGCGCAGCCAACGATCTCGAGCGTGTGACAAAACAAGCCTATGCGATGATCGTCTACTATGGCATGAGCGATAAACTGCCCAATCTCAGCTACTACGACTCCACCGGACAGGACTATGGCTTTTCCAAGCCCTACAGCGATGACCGCGCGCGCCTGATCGACGAAGAGGTTTCGCGGATAATCACAGAGCAGTACGAACGCGCCAAGGATATTCTGCGCCAACACGCAAAAGGCCATAACGAACTTGCCGATGTCCTCATAACTCGCGAAGTCATCTTCACCGAAGACGTCGAGAAAATATTCGGCAAACGTCCCTGGACCTCCCGTACCGACGAGATCCTTGCCCACAAAGCCCTCACATCCGGCACTACTGATCAGACGGACGACAGTGACAAAGACGGCAACGACAAGACTGAATCCGACAGCACCGGTTCCGGTCAGATGACAGACGATGAAAAGCCATCGCAACCGGCATCCGATTCCGGCACTCCGGTTCCGCCTCCCCTCCCCGACGAAAAACAATGATCAACCTTTAAAGCCGACAGGAGGCAAGCACAAGTGACTGATGCTTGCCTCCTGTCGGCTTTTCTACTTTCCGAAAATTCGATATCGTCAGGCCAGCCCGTCAGTCTATACGGATCTCAGCCTCCGACATCTCATCATAGGCCGCCCATTCCGGATCATTTTCACAAAATATCTCAATAGGCAACTGTGGGAATTCAGCCAGCGCCTCATTAAGTTTACGCCCGAAAATGTGGGTACTCAAAGTGTAAAACACCCAGTCACGCTCATCATCACCGGTAAAAATTCCGGTCAATATAGCCACCGGATCCTTGGCAAAGACAGTCATCAATGCATCTTGCACCTTCTCCATAAGCATCGATGTGGCGAAATCAGGCATTCCCGAATCATCGCCCGAATAATGCCATTTCACCTCGACACGTATTGAAAAGCGCGGATTCTCACGCATTTTTCTCACATCACGACGTCCTGTCACCATTATCAGTCGACCGTTTTCACTCTGCGCCGGCGACGTCCACCAGTCTTGCGATTCACTCATTATATCTTAATTGTATTATATTATCAACATTGGTTGTCCGTAACTGCCTCCCGGCTCGTCCATTTGCCGCCGGGGCTCAACATATCTGCGACATATGCCTCGCATACAGACACAATATAAAAATAAAAATGGATCGGAAAAACAATCTCCAATCCATTTTGATGTTGCCTTGGAAAGATTCGAACTCTCACAGGCGGAACCAGAATCCGACGTGCTACCATTACACCACAAGGCAATTTTCAACTCAAGCGTCACTGATGCTCTCGTTTTACGGATGCAAAGGTAGGCATATTTTTTAAACCGGCAAAAAAAATCGCACTTTTTTTACCGATTATTTATCGCGAAGCCTCACGAATTCGAGCAAACCGCACATCCGGCCTGAATATAACGCGCATATAAATTCCGCATATCGCATACACCGCATTATACCGTTCAATATTTATGCTCATTTACAAAAAAGTGATTACCTTTGCACTATCCAACATAAAACCCTTCTAAAACCACACATCCGATAGGAATGGACATTCAGGATAAACAGGAACTGCTCGACCGTCGCTATCTGCGAATGGCTGCAATATGGGCTGAAAACTCCTACTGCAAGCGCCGACAGGTCGGAGCGATCCTCGTCAAAGAACAGATGATTATTTCCGACGGCTTCAACGGCACACCCGCCGGCTTTGAGAATATATGTGAAACCCCCGACGGTTTCACAAAACCATACGTCCTGCACGCCGAAGCAAACGCTATCACAAAAGTGGCTCGAAGCAACAACTCTTCACAGGGATCCACCCTCTACGTCACAGCCTCGCCTTGCCTCGAATGCTCCAAACTGATCATCCAGTCGGGAATCACACGGGTAGTGTTCAACGAACTCTACCGCATCACCGACGGCCTCGACCTACTACGACGTGCAGGCATCGAATGTGTCCACATCAAAGACCTATGATTCAGCCGACCGACACACAACATTGTCCGTAGCGCTCAACGCTTTTTTATCCGCACAGCATTTCCCAAATGAAACCGACATACAAACGTCCCTACGTCTGGTTGCCTCTCATCATAGCAGCCAGCATTGCAACCGGCCTATGGATAGGCAGCTGCTTTCTCGGCAACAACCGCGTCACAGAAACCGAAGGCTACACCAAACTGCAGACCATTCTCGGCCATATATCCGACAACTACGTCGACGAAGTCGACATCGACAGTCTGCTTGAACACACTTTCCCCGAAATAATGCTACAGCTCGACCCCCACTCGACTTATATCGCCGCGGCCGATCTTGACGTATACAACGAAGATATCGAAGGTTCTTTCAGCGGCATCGGCATACGGTTCAACACCATTACCGACACCATTACGGTCGATGAAGTCATTTCCGGCGGACCGTCGGAGAAAGTCGGCATTCTCGCCGGCGACCGCATTGTCACAGTCGACGACTCCGTCATAGCCGGGCGCAACATATCCAACGAACAGATCATCAAACGCCTGCGCGGTGCAAAGGGCTCGAAAGTGAAACTCGGCGTAAAACGTGACAACGCCGCCACGCTGCTTCAGTTCACTGTCACACGCGATGACATTCCTGTCACATCCGTCGACGCATCCTACATGATCGACGATGCAACCGGCTACCTGAAAATCAACAAGTTTTCCGATTCGACCTACCGTGAATTCCTCACATCCCTCGCATCTCTCCGTCAGCAAGGGGCAAAACGCTTCATTCTCGACCTGCGTGGCAACGGTGGCGGACTCATGGAAGCCGCCGTACAGATGGCCAATGAATTTCTGCAACGCGAATCTCTCATCGTATCGATGAAAGGCCGTAAGCCCGAATACAACACCGCGTTTCCCGCCGACGGGCTGGGAGCTTTCACCAATGAAAACCTCGTGATTCTTATTGATGAGTCCTCCGCCAGTGCCAGCGAAATCCTCGCCGGAGCCATACAGGACAACGACCGCGGACTCATCATCGGCCGTCGGTCTTTCGGTAAAGGACTCGTCCAGAATCAGATTGATCTGCCCGACCATAGTGCGATCCGACTTACCGTAGCCCGCTATTACACACCCTCCGGCAGATGCATTCAAAAAACTTACCGACCCGGCGACATAGGAGGTTATGCCAACGAGATAGCTGACCGCTATATACATGGCGAAGGTTTCAATGCCGACAGCATCCGCATCGACAAATCGCAGATATTCCACACTACGGGCGGCCGGTCGGTCTATGGCGGAGGTGGCATTATCCCCGACGTATTTGTTCCCAACGACACAATCGGCATCTCCGACTATTATATCCGTGTGTTCAACGCCGGACTCCTTCAGAAATTCACTTTCGCCTACACCGATGCTAATCGCAAATCGCTAAACACAAGCCTTACAGTCGACGATCTTCTAAGCAAACTCCCATCCGACGACGTCCTTCTCAACACATTCGTCAACTATGCTGCCAAAGAAGGCGGTATACCACCGCGATGGTACTACATAAACCAATCCCGCAATCTGATTGTTGATATTCTGAAAGCATTGATCGCACGTGACATGCTCGGCACTTCAGCCTACTACGAAGTGGCCAACCGCTCCGACAAGACCGTCCTCCGGGCGATAAAAGAGCTCCGCGACGGAAACGCATCGCCGGAAGCCATCGTGCATCAAGGCTCTTAACGACATTACGGCTCTTTGCCGACAACAACGATAGATTTTCAGATGGATAAAGACACTCTCCGCCGGCGCATACGTGCCCGCAAAAGCCTACTCGACACAGTCGAAGCCTCTAACGCTGCGAAACTGGTGTTCGACCGACTCGAAGCTCTCGCCGCCTTCACGATGGCCGACCGAATACTCATCTATAACTCGCTCCCCGACGAGCTTTCCACACGTGATTTTATCGCCCGATGGAAATCAGTCAAGCATTTCTTCCTTCCCAGAGTCAACGGCATCGACCTCGACATCCTGCCCTACGACAGCACACGCATGAGCCTCGGAGCCTTCCGCATCGAAGAACCGCAGGGCGACGACATCACCGATCCGGCGTTGATGGAGCTGATCATCGTCCCCGCCATGGCCTATGACCGCAAAGGCAACCGTCTGGGACGAGGCAAAGGATACTACGACCGCCTTCTGCCACGCACAAAAGCACTGCGCATAGGTGTGGCCTACGATTTCCAGCTCGTCGACGAACTCACCACCGATCCGTTCGACCAGCCTGTCGACATCGTGATCACCGAGTCCGGCATTTATCGCCGCCGCTGAACACGCAATTTCAGGATCACACATGCGAATTCCCTTCCTCAAAAAGCCCCGTTACGGAAATTAATGGTTAATTTTGCACTTTGATTCGCATATTTGACACTCACCAATGGTTTCAATCAACAATCTTAGTGTAGAATTCAGCGCCAAGTCGCTGTTCGACAACATCTCCTACGTCATCAACCGCAAAGACAAGATTGCGCTCGTCGGGAAAAACGGCGCCGGAAAATCGACTATGCTGAAAATCATCGCCGGCATCCAGACCCCGACTTCGGGCACTGTGGCCGTGCCTCAGGATGTAACCATCGGATATCTGCCTCAGCAGATGGAGATCAGCGACACGCTCACAGTTATGGAGGAGGTCCGCAAGGCGTTCTCCCATATTGACGACATGCATGCGCGCCTCGACAAGATGACAGCGCAACTCGGCGAACGCACCGACTATGAAAGCGAATCCTATCAGGAACTCATTGAACGCATGACACATCTCTCGGAATTGCTGGCTCTCGAAGAGAGCGATAACTGCATCGCCGAAATGGAGAAAACGCTGATCGGACTCGGATTTAACCGCAGCGACTTTGACCGTCCCACATCTGAATTCAGCGGTGGATGGCGCATGAGGATCGAGCTTGCCAAAATCCTTCTCCAACACCCCGACGTGCTTCTCCTCGACGAACCCACCAACCACCTCGACATTGAGTCGATCCAATGGCTTGAGCAATTTCTCACCACCAAAGCAAACGCTGTGGTCCTCGTGAGCCACGACCGCGCCTTCATCGACAATGTCACGAACCGCACCATCGAAATCTCGCTTGGAAAAATCTATGATTACTCCGTCAACTACTCAAAATTCGTCGTGCTTCGTCGCGAACGCATCGAACAGCAGATGCGGGCCTACCAGAACCAGCAAAAACAAATTCAGGACACCGAGGAATTCATCGAACGCTTCCGCTACAAAGCCACAAAAAGCGTTCAGGTTCAAAGCCGCATAAAACAACTTGCAAAAATACAGCGCATCGAAGTCGACGAAGTCGACACCTCTCACCTCAACCTGCGTTTCCCGCCGGCGCCACGTTCCGGCGATTATCCTGTCATCGCCGACAACGTAGGAAAACGCTATGGCGACCATCAGGTGTTTGACAACGCCACATTTACCATCAAACGCGGTGAAAAAGTAGCTTTTGTCGGAAAAAACGGAGAAGGCAAGTCAACGCTCGTCAAGTGCATCATGGGCGAAATCCCCTTCACTGGCAATCTCAAGATCGGTCACAATGTCAAAATAGGCTATTTCGCACAGAATCAAGCTCAGCTTCTCGACGGAGAAATAACTGTTTTCGACACCATTGATCGCGTCGCGGTAGGCGACATCCGCCTGAAGATTCGAGATATTCTCGGCGCTTTCATGTTCGGTGGAGAAGCCTCCGACAAGAAAGTGAAAGTCCTGTCCGGCGGCGAGAAAACTCGCCTTGCCATGATCCGGCTTCTCCTCGAACCCGTCAATCTCCTCATCCTCGACGAGCCCACCAATCATCTCGACATGCAAACCAAAGATATCCTCAAACAGGCTATCAAAGATTTCAACGGCACGGTAATCGTTGTTTCGCACGACCGTGAATTTCTCGATGGCCTTGTTGAAAAAGTCTATGAGTTTGGTGGCGGCAAAGTACGCGAATGCCTCGGTGGCATCTACGAATTCCTCGAGAAGAAAAAAATGGCCTCACTCGCCGAACTTGAACTCAGCAAATCGCCCACACAATCCATTCAAAAATCCGCTTCGGCACGATCAGCCGACACAGAATCACAATCCACGGGATCTGACACCAAGCCCGACTCAGCAACGGCATCGTCCGCCGGACCGCGCCTGACTTATGCCGAGCAGAAAGAACACGAAAAAATGCTTCGCAAAGCTAAAAAGCTGGTTGAAGATGCCGAGGCCGAGATTGCATCGATCGAAGCGCAGATAGCCGAAACCGAAGCCAAAATGGCCGAAGGCGCCTACGACGAATCCCTGATCACAGCACATGCCGCGCTGCAAAAAAATCTCGACAACGCCATGAGCCGGTGGGAACTTGCCACAATGGATCTTGAATCAATGTCCGCCGGTTTTCAATCACATAAATAAACGACACCATGCGTCAGCGACTCACCCGTTCATACAGCGATGCGGTATTAGGCGGTGTTTGCGCCGGAATTGCCGACTTCTTTGGAATATCGCCGGTCACTATTCGAATACTGTTTATCGTTTTCGGCGCCGTTCCACTCTACATCCTTTTATGGATCCTTCTTCCGACCGACGAAAACGATTATTTCAGAAATCAATAGTCAGCCTCACATTAAATTGCCGACGCGTCAGATAGTTGGGAACGGCATACTGAATATTGTTGACATCCGTGACCCAGTAATAGCTGCTCACATTTGATATATCAAACAGATTGAACACATCAAGTCCCAGCCATATGCTCTTGAAGTGGCGCAGAAATCCTTCACGGCTCTCACCGTCCTTCAATGGCGTCAGCAACCCATACATCAGACCGATGTCAACTCGCTTATATGCCGGAGTGCGAAAATAGTTCTTATCTCGTGTGCTCTGAGGAGCC
>CAJJOX010000049.1 GCA_905193485.1 uncultured Porphyromonadaceae bacterium
CGGACCCCGGCAGCGAGTAAAGCAGGCTGTCGGCCACAGCCGTCATCGTATTGCTGTCGGCGAGCATGAACACAGAAGCGGGCGCGGCCGCTTTCAAAACACCGTCAAGCGCACCGGAAGCAGAATCGGTGAAGATCAGACGTGAACGTGAGCAGGGAATCGTTTCTTCCATCCTGAAGAGAATAAGTTTAGAGTCCGTTTAATTGCAGTTGTTCATGGTCGTAAGGAACTCATAGACAAGCAGCGGCAGATTTTGGGCAAATTCGGGCATCGACTCATATACAATATCGGCGCCGGCATCGGCAAGACAAGCCGGAGAAATGGGACCGGTATTGACCCCGACAGTGAAAATTCCGGCTGCATGACCGGCTTCTACGCCAAGCGGCGCATTTTCGATGACCATGCACTCGTTTAGCGCCACGCCGGCCCGCCGGGCGGCCATCAGATACGGCTCCGGGGCGGGTTTACCATTGGTGACATCGCGAGAGGTGATCATGAGATCCGGGGTAAAAGCACCGGGAAAATCGTGTTCCAGACGGTCGATCAGCGTGCGCTGACCAGAGCCGGTGACGAGCACGCGGCGCACACCTGTTTCACGGAGAAAATCAAGGAATTCACGCGCACCGGGCATAGGGTCGACCGTAGGGAGATCCTGAAAAAGCTCGGTCTTGCGACGATACAGGCTGCGGCACTCCTCCTCGGTCGCATCACGGCCGAAAGCACGGCGAAAAAGGAGGTTGATGGTGGAAGCGCCCGTGCGCCCTTCATACATAAAGAATTCCTCGAGAGGCACATCAATGCCTATTTCCGACATCATGCGCTGCCAGGCACGGGCGTGTGACGGCATCGAATCATAGAGCGTGCCGTCCATGTCGATCAAAGCGGCCCGCGGGGTCACGCTGATGAACGAATTACGCCGCAGATAATCGGTTATGGCGAGTTTTGCAATCATTTTTTCTTTTTCTTTTTGCCGGTTGGAACTGAATCGGCCTGCTCGTCGGGCATTACGAAACCATCGGGACGTTCAATGAGTCCCTCCCGGATAAACATTACCGAATCGGAATGAGAGAAACGCTCTTCAATCTCTTCGGGCATGACGGCTGCCTGCCTGTCGGGAGATGACGTCTGCCGCACGCGTAAACCGCGCGAGCCTGCAGTGCGGACGCCACGCCTGAACACCTTGCGCATCTCCTGCATGAGATTGACGCGTATGGAGTCTGTGATCTGGCGTTTGGAAGCGACCGACTTTTCGTTGAGCCGCGCCTTTCCCAGACGGATTTTCATTTTTTCAGGAGTACCTTTAATGTTTATGCCGAACTTAAACGGCAACGGCGATTTGAGCACGGCCACATGATAGTCGAGATTGAAATCCATGTCGTTGTTTCCGACCACACCGAGCCGATAGCGATCCATATCGAACACCACGGGATAAAGATCGACCCATCCGTTGTGAACGGCTATCTCCACATCCATGTGATTGATCATATTGTGTTTCTTATTCTTGAACATCAGCCATTTTGCCATGGTGCGGAATGTTTCGGAATCAAGAAGCACCAGACTGTCGCCCGACAGACGCAGCGCCATGTCGAGCGAAGGGATGCGTATGTTCATCAAAGAGTCGAGTCCGGTGGTGACGGCGATCTCGGCATCGACTATTCCCTCCACCTCCTTCAGCATCGGCAGGATCGAATCGAGCTGCGGCATTTCGGCAAGAAACTTCCGCAGATTGAGCTTGCGGAGCTTCATGGCCGCGGCGAAAGATATGTCGGCTGAGGTGGGAGCGGAATAGAGCGCCGAAAAATCGACGGCTCCGATATCGGTCAGCGCATGCAGTCGGTCGAGCGAGATGGCGCCGTCGTAGATGTTGACGCCGCCGCTGAAATCGCGGAGCCAGATATCGCCATAACGGACATGTGCGGCGTTCATGCGCAATGTAGCCGAAATGTTTGACGGAACGACAACGGGAGCCGCCTCGGCCTCGGCCACAGGTTCGGCAATGAGGTCGTCGTCCTCATCTTCCATGTCGGCTATCTCTGCGGCGATGACCGAAGGATCAACCTGACGGCTGTAGGCGGCGCCGCGAAGCACCGTGGCGGTGATGTCGTTGATGTCGATGGTGTCGGAAGTGACGTTGAAATCAATTTCCATGGGGACATGACGGCGTTTCGAGGTGAGCGCACGTGAAATATTTCGCACGGAACCGCTGATTCTGAAATCACTGTTTCCGGAATCCAGAGATGCATTGTGTATCACGACCGAGTCGGTCGAAAACGACATGTCGAGTCCGGAAAGGGTGCTGCGCACGGGGTAGTAAGGCGTGTAAAGGCGACCGCGCTCAGCCGTGAGATCGCCCGACAACTGCCATGTGCGGAGCCATGCAGCAAGCGAATTGTCGATGTCGAAATTGATATTTTCCCGGCGAGAGGCGGCGGAGTCGACGCGGGCGCGCGGCATAGTGCGCCGTGCCAGCCTGGTGAGCGAATCGGTCGAGAGGCCGGGATAGACGGCTGCGAGCGAATCGACCCGCGCCCTCATGCGCGGCGAGAGCGGGCGACGGGCACGCGGGTGGAGAGTGAGATGCCCCTTGCCTCCGCGGAGCGAAGCCCGCATGTCGACATCGCGGTAGGATATGCGTCGTGCCCCGATGCTGAGGTCGAGTTGCGGAGCGCGGGCGTCGCTGTTGAAACGCCTGAGGACACCCGACAGCGAAGCGTCGCGCAAGCGTAGGCGCGTCGAAGCGCTGTCGGCCACGAGCGTTATCAGTCCGGCCGTCAGCGATCCACCGAGAGGATTGATCTGAGTGGTGTCGGAGGAAGAGGCCACATTGCGCGAACCGAGTTTGAGCTGCATGTCGCGTCCCTGGAAGCTGAGGCCGGGAGCGGCGAACATGGCCGTATCGACCGAGAGGGAGGCCGTAAGGAGAGAATCGACTCTGAAATCGCCCACATTGACGCTCGACGAAGAGCCAAGGCTAAAACGTGCATCCCGTATGTAAGCGTCGGCCGAGCCATCGTTCATGGCCATCCGGAAGTCGGAAAGCGACAGCTTCCCGTCAACCTTGGCGAGATGAAAACCCTTAGGAGTCAGATGACTGAGGCGAAAACGCATATCGGCCTGCCCTTTCAGCGTGCCTGTGATCGAGAACGGCATCCGAGCCAAGACCTGACGCGGGAGGCGCGAGAAAGCGACCGTGCCGTCAAACGATCCCTCGACAGCCGGATCCGTCACCGGATGTGTCACAATGCCTTTGAGCCTTACGTCGACGGCCTGTCCGGCAGCCTCAAGATTGCCGACGGTAACAACCGAGCGATCAAGGTCGGAACCGTCGATCATGGCCGATATGTCGGCATTGAATTTGTTAAGGCGCAGACGATCGAGATTGAACCGCGAAGCCGTGGCCTTTGCCGTCACTTCAAGTTGCGGTATGGTGCTCACGGCCGGATCATAGGGTCTGAGCAGCCGGAGGCTGAACGAAAGACGCATGTCGGTGTCGAGCAGCGCGAGCGGCCCGAGATATTCGCCCGGCGCCAATGCCGCAAGCGCACCGACATCGATGCGCGGAAACGACACATCAAATTCGTTGATTACCAATCCTGTCGACATATCGACATCGGCATTGAACAGAGCCTTCACACCAAGCAGCGACAGAGAGAAATCAGAGAGCGCAATGTGGTCGGGACTGTGGATATCCCAGTTGACATTGCCGTCGACCGAAAACGGCAAAGCGGGCATATGAACCGATGGCGCTATACGGTCGGCCGAGCCACCGAGCGCGATGGTATAGACGGGAGCGCCGGATCCACTGATCTCGGTTTGCGAGATGGTGAAGGCAAAATCTATCGAATCGGAAGGCGCACGGTAACGCACAGGCATGGAACCGTTGAGCGCGAAACGATTGATCGATATGGACGGCATGGGGGAAGCCGGGCCGGTGTCTTCTTCAGAGGCCGGCACGATATCATAATTGGCCACGGAATCGTTGGCCACGAAAAAGTTGACCGACGGATTGGTGAACTCAACGTCGTAGAGCGATATATCGCCCTTTAAGGCCTTCATAATGTGTATGCCTCCCGAGAAGCGCTGAAGCGTCAGAAGCGAATCGGCGCCGACGGGCAAAGCGGCGCGTTCTTCCGTAGAAAGTGCCTCAAAAGCACGGCTCACGACGCTGAGTCCGTCGACCTGCACGTCGAGCCTCGGGAAAGTGGCCCAGAAAGTAAGCTCGACCCTCTGAGCACGCACGTCGGCATTGAGATATTCGCTCGCATATTTATTTACCAGAGGTGTCAGACGCTCGGGAGTGAGATAGAACAGCACCACGCTGACAAGAATCACCAGCAGCAGGATGACCGACAGCAACGTTATGCCGGTCCATTTGAGTATGCGCAGCCAGAGAGGGCGCCGGCGCGGCGCGGGAGATGACGGTGATCCGGACGCCGGGATTCCGGAATTGTCGACATTCTCCGTAACGGAAGAACTGTCGTTGTGGATATTGCTGTCGGACTCCATTTTTGTCGGGACTATGAGGTGATAGGTCGATGAGGATGAGTATTTCAATAAAAACGCCTGCGTGGCTCAGATGTTGCGTGGACGGGCCGATATATGGAAACAAGGTTGTTTGTATTCCATCTTCACCCAGCATTTGCCTTCGTCACGCATTGCAATGAGCACTTCGGCCAGAAGCGATTTGAGATCGACGGCCGATCGCGGAATGCGGTCGGAATCGGCAGCGAAACGTGCGTAACTGATGTCGATGGTGGTGCCGAGCTGATGAACCGACGAATCGATGGCGTTTTTGTTGCTGCGGCGCAGCCTCGCCACCGACTCCGGGGTGCGGAGTACGCTGGTGACGCGTATGCGGTAGTCGCCTCCACCCCTCACGCGCAGCGAATCATTGAAGCGGCGGCCTATCTCGTGGAGCATCGCGGCCGCCTCGGGCACGAGATATGGCTGAGAATGCGTCAGGGGTTCGAGATAAAAATCGGCGCATGACGCGATTTTCACCAACGGACGACGCATGGCCCAGTGTGAGCGTGTGTCGGAAAGCGGCTCAATGCCGATACGCTCGGCATCGGCCCAGTGCACATAATTGCTGTCGTTAAGAATCTTGCTTATATCGCCGAGCCGGTGCGTGACGAGCGCCTGAGTGGGTTCGGGCATCTCAGCGAGCGGATGATTCCACTTCGAAGTGGAATCAAGGTCAAGATCAAAATGCGAGATGTCGGCTACGGGATGCTCCTTCTTGTCTTCGCGGTGTGAGCACGCGACAAGAAAAAGGGTTGCCGACAGGATAATGTATTGCAGACGTTTCATTTCAGACAACAGGAGCGCGGACGGCTGTATTGCCGGCCGAATGCAAGCGTAAAGTTACAAACTTCCGCCAACATTTCCACAATCGCCGCTTTCATAATTGACGGGGAAATGGTAACTTTGCCGCAATAATAAGCGAATATTGAAAAAATGAGCATTCAAGAGTTTGAAATGGTTGCCAAGACCTTTCAGGGACTGGAAGACGTATTGGCAGAGGAACTGCGCGGCATAGGCGCAAAGGATGTCGAGCCCGGCCGGCGAATGGTATCGTTTAAGGGCACATTGTCGACGCTTTACAAAGCCAACATGTGCTGCCGCACGGCATTGCGCATTTTAAAGCCCATCTACAAGTTCACGGCCTCCGATCCCGATTCGCTTTATGAGATGATCAAGGAATTTGACTGGAGCAGTGTGCTGAGCCTCGACAAGACATTTGCCATCGACACCGTTTCCAACTCGGAGGAATTCACTCATTCACGCTATGTGACCTACAGGGTAAAAGACGGCATAGTCGACTGGTTTAAAGACCGTTTCGGTCCCGACAGCCGTCCGCGTGTAAGGCTTCAGGACGCCGATGTGATGATCAACGTCCACATTTCGGGCGAGCGCGTGACCGTGTCGCTCGATTCGTCGGGCGAATCGCTTCACAAGCGCGGTTACCGCGTGGCACAGACAGAGGCTCCGATCAACGAAGTGCTTGCCGCGGGCATCATACTTAAGAGCGGCTGGCGCGGCGACTGCCCGCTTGTAGACCCCATGTGCGGTTCGGGCACCTTCCTCATCGAGGCCGCCCTTATCGGCGCCGGCATCAATCCTGGCGTCTATCGACGCAGTTTCGCCTTCGAATCGTGGCCCGATTTCGATGCCGATCTTTTTGACGAGATCTACAACGACGACTCGTCGGAGCGCACACCCGCCTGCAAGATCTATGGCGGCGATATCTCGCCCAAAGCCGTGGCCATCGCGACAGAAAACATCAAAAGCGCCGGTGTAGGCAAATATATCGATCTGCGGGTCAAAGCCCTGTCGCAATGGGACGAAGCTCCCGCCGACGGCGTGCTGATCACCAATCCGCCTTATGGAGAGCGTATCTCGGCCGACGATATGGACGGCCTGTATGCGATGCTCGGATCAAAGCTCAAGCATGTGTTCAAGGGCTATCATGCATGGATCATAGGCTATCACGAAGAGTATTTCCGCAAGATAGGCCTCAGCCCATCAACACGGCAGCCGCTCTACAACGGCGCGCTGGAATGCGAGTTGCGTGAATATATCATTTTCGACGGCGACTACAAGAGCTTCCGTCAGAGCGGAGGCTCTATCCACAACGGCAACGGCATTCAGGAAAAGATCAAGCCGGCGGGACGGCGCACAAGCGATTCGCGCTGGCGCGAGGAGGCAAGGCGCAACGGTTTCGGAGGGAAGAAAGGCGGCGATGGCCGTCAGTATAAGGATAGCCGTTTCGGAGGCAAAGGCGACTGGAAAAAAGATCGCCGGTATGACGAAAGCGACAGACCCGAAGCACAGAGTGAAAACCCGCTGGCACGCCGGCGCAACGAACAAGCGCTCAAGATGCTCGTGGGGAAAGCGCCGTCACTGCCCGCATCAGACGAGCCGATGATGCGTCCACGCCGCGGATGGAAAAAAGGGCCGGGACAGCCATCCGAATCAAACGATAAATAAAAAAGAGAAAAGCCTAAAAAGCCAAAGGCTGTCGACTAAATGCCGGACAGCCTTTGATTTTATGCCGTTGTGGAATCATCATATCATTTGAGGCGGCCGAGTGCGTCAGCTATGCGCGCCATGGCCTGCCGGATATTTTCGTCGGATGTGGCATAGCTCAGACGGATATATCCTGGAAGACAGAATGCAGCGCCGTCGACGGTGGCCACGTGGGCTTCATCGAGAAGATACATCGCGAGGTCGGAAGCATCACGGATCGTGCGGTCGCCATAAGAACGTCCGAAGAATGCACTGACTTCGGGAAAGAGATAAAAAGCTCCGTCGGGCACGTTGACCTTGAGGCCCGGAATCTGTCGGGCGAGAGCGACGACGAGATCGCGACGGCGTCGGAAAGCGTCACACATCACGGCCACACATTCCTGCGGGCCGCTGTAGGCGGCTTCGGCAGCTTTCTGCGCTATCGACGAGGCGCCGGAGGTATATTGTCCCTGAAGCTTGGAGCATGCCTTGGCAATCTCGACCGGACCGGCCATGAACCCGATGCGCCAGCCTGTCATGGCATAGGCCTTTGACACGCCGTTGACCACTATGACCCGGCCGTCGAGCTCATGGAAGGACGCCATGGAGGTGTAGGAACCGGTGTAGTTGATGTGCTGATATATTTCGTCGGAGAGGACGGTGATCTGCGGATAGTCCTTGAGCACGTCGACAAGTCCCTGAAGTTCGGCCTTTGTATAGACAGCGCCCGTGGGGTTGGAGGGAGAGCATAGAAGCACCATGCGTGTGCGCGGTGTGATGGCGTCGCGCAGCTGTGCGGGCGTGATCTTGAAGTTTTGATCAATGGAAGCGGGGACGGTGACTGAAATTCCTTCGGCGAGCTTGACCATCTCGACGTAGCTCACCCAAGCCGGAGTGGGGATGATCACTTCATCGCCGGGATTGATGACGCTGAGAATCACGTTGCAGAGCGCCTGCTTGGCACCGCCCGACACCACTATCTGCTCGGGGGCGAAAGACACGCCATTGACGGCCAGGAAATTGTCGGCGATTGCTTTGCGGAGGCTCATGAAGCCGGGCACGGGAGAATAGAACGAGAAATTGTCATCGATGGCCTTCTTGGCGGCTTCCTTGATATGGTCGGGTGTGTTGAAGTCGGGTTCGCCGACGGAGAGATTAATCACATCAACTCCTTTGGCGCGGAGTTCGGCGCTGCGCTGCGACATGGCGAGTGTCTGTGACACGGCCAGAGAGCGGTTACGGTTGGAGATCTGAATCATAGCGTGTTGTGCTGTTGGAAGCCGACATGAAAGGTGCATTCGGCGTAATTATGTCGCAAAGTTAGCTGATATCCCCGGTATTTGCAAACCGATCTTGTGACAACCCGAAAAGAGCGCCCTGTTTCCACCGGAAAAAAGGCATCCGGCCAGCGGCTCGGGACGGCAGGATAAAACGACAAGAAGGCCGGGCGTTGAGGCCCGACCTTCAGGATATTGGCTACCGGAGGTGTGTCCGGCGTGAGAATCACTTGTTTTCGGAGAGTTTCTCTTTGAGTGCTGCAAGAGCTTCGAGGTCGCCGAGAGTGGCTTTCTCGATAGGCTGGTTGAGCATGGGAGTCTCTTCGGCACGCTTGGCGGCGTTGGCAGCGCGTTTGGCTTTGCGGGCCTCGTTGCGTTCGGCTTTCTGCTCGTCTTCGAAGATGCGGCTGTGCGAGAGGATGATGCGTTTGCTGTCTTTGTTGAATTCGATCACCTTGAAGTTGAGTTTTTCATCAACTTTGGCCTGAGTGCCGTCTTCCTTAACGAGATGTTTCGGAGTTGCGAAGCCCTCAACGCCGTAGGGAAGGGCGATAACAGCGCCTTTTTCAACCATTTCGATGATTGTGCCCTCGTGGATGGAGCCTGTGGTGAAGATGGTTTCGAATACATCCCAGGGGTTTTCTTCGAGCTGTTTGTGACCGAGCGAGAGGCGACGGTTGTCCTTGTCGATTTCGAGCACCTGCACGTCGATGTCGGCACCGATCTGAGTGAATTCGCTGGGGTGTTTGATTTTCTTTGTCCAGCTGAGGTCGGAGATGTGGATAAGACCGTCGACACCTTCTTCGATTTCAACAAACACGCCGAAGTTGGTGAAGTTGCGCACTTTTGCAGTGTGTTTCGAGCCAACGGGGTATTTTGTTTCGATGTTTTCCCAGGGATCGTTTTTGAGCTGCTTGATGCCGAGGCTCATCTTGCGGTCCTCGCGGTCGAGAGTGAGGATGACGGCTTCGATTTCGTCGCCTACCTTCATGAAGTCCTGAGCCGAACGGAGGTGCTGGCTCCAAGACATTTCGCTGACGTGGATGAGGCCTTCGACACCGGGAGCGATTTCGATGAATGCGCCATAGTCGGCCATAACCACTACGCGGCCTTTGACTTTGTCGCCCACCTTGAGGTTGGGATCGAGAGCATCCCAGGGATGAGGCATGAGCTGTTTGAGGCCGAGGGCGATACGTTTCTTCTCGTCGTCGAAGTCGAGGATAACGACGTTGATCTTCTGGTCGAGTTCGAGGAGTTCCTGAGGATGGCTTACGCGGCCCCAGCTGAGGTCGGTGATGTGGATGAGGCCGTCGACACCGCCGAGGTCGATGAATACGCCGTAGGAGGTGATGTTTTTGACGGTACCTTCGAGCACCTGTCCTTTTTCGAGCTTGGCGATGATTTCGCGTTTCTGCTGTTCGAGCTCGGCTTCGATGAGCGCTTTATGCGACACAACGACGTTTTTGAATTCCTGATTGATCTTGACAACCTTGAATTCCATGGTCTTTCCAACGTAAACATCGTAGTCGCGGATGGGGCGTACGTCGATCTGCGATCCGGGGAGGAAAGCCTCGATGCCGAACACGTCGACGATCATGCCGCCTTTTGTGCGGCATTTGATGTAGCCCTTGATGATTTCGTCTTTTTCGAGAGCCTCGTTGATGCGGTCCCAAGAGCGGGCGGCACGGGCTTTGCGGTGGGAGAGGATAAGCTGACCTTTCTTGTCCTCCTGGTTTTCGATGAACACCTCGACAGTGTCGCCGACTTTGAGGTCGGGATTGTAGCGGAATTCATTCATGGGGATGATGCCGTCGGATTTGTAGCCGATGTTAACCACAGCCTCACGTTTGTTGAGAGCGATGATGGTACCTTCGATTACTTCTTTGTCTTTGACGGTGTTGAGCGACTCGTCGTAAGTTTTTGTAAGCTCTTCACGAGTCTTTTCGCCCTGAGCATCTCCATTCTCATAGGCATCCCAGTCGAAGTCTTCGATGGGGGTGTTTTTTACTTCTTCAGTCATTTAAATAAGTTAATAAATAGGGTTAATTAAAGTGCAAAAGGATGGACAGCACGGCGCAGCCCGACCAAATGCGGTGCAAAGGTAGCGATAAATTTCTATCCGACAATATTTTTCGGCATATTTATCAATATATTCCGCCGGATTTTGCCATTTCGATGGTCAATCGCGGCGCGGCGCGGCAAAATATCCGGCAGGCCGACCCCGAATCACCGAAAAATCAATGCCGGATTTATCAAAATTGCGATTCCGACATTGTCGGCAGGACCTTGCGACGAAAGAAATGGTGGGCCGAATGTTTGAAAATGGGACAAAAATTAGTAATTTTGGCGGTATGAAACAGCGCGTAATCATCGTCACGAAGTTTTATTATCGCCGTGGAGGCGACTGCATCTATGCCCTCAATCTCGAGCGCATGCTTCGTGAGCATGGACATGAAACGGCCGTATTCGCAATGAATTATGGCGAAAACGATGAGTCGGCATGGTCGGGCTACTGGCCTGAGGAGGTGGGCTTCGACGGGGGGCTCGGCGCCAAGCTGAAGGCCGTAAGGCGCACTCTCGGATTTGGCGATGTGAAAACGCGTTTTGCGCGTCTGCTTGACGAATTCCGCCCCGATGTCGTGCATCTGAACAACGTCCACTCCTATCTGTCGCCTGTTGTCGCCGGGATGGCACGGCGGCGCGGCATCCGCGTGGTGTGGACATTGCATGACTATAAACTTTTGTGTCCGGCCTATGCCTGTCTGCGCAACGGGCATCCTTGCGAGCTGTGTTTTGACAGCAAGCTGCCCGTGCTTCGCACGCGCTGCATGAAAGGATCGGCGGCGGCCAGCGCCATAGCGCTCATGGAGGCGTGGCGATGGAACCGTCGACGGTTGCAGCACGACACCGACCGCTTCATCTGTCCGAGCGTTTTCATGGCCGAAAAGATGCGTCAGGGACATTTTGCGACCGACAAGATCGAGGCATTGAGCAACTTCATGGCGCCGGAAATGATCGAATCATACCGGTCGGTGGATACAACGACCGCACCGCGTGATTATTACTGCTACATAGGGCGTCTTTCGGAAGAAAAGGGCGTGACGACGCTGCTGAAGGCGGCTTCCAGCCTGCCTTACAAACTGATTGTGACAGGCGACGGCGCGCTGTCGGGAAAGCTCAGGAATGAGTATGGCGGAAACGCCAACATCGTTTTCACCGGAAGAGTCGACGCCGGCCGTGTGCGCGATATCGTGTCGGGAGCCCGCATGTCGGTGATGCCAAGCGAGTGTTACGAAAACAATCCGCTCGGCATGATCGAGTCGTTCTGCGCCGGAACCCCCGTCGTGGGCGCCGCCATAGGCGGCATACCGGAGCTTGTGAGCGCCGACCGCGGCCTCACTTTCGAAAGCGGCAGCGTCGAATCACTGAAACAGGCCATAGTCCGTGCCTGGAATCATCCGTGGGACAACGACACTATCAAGAGTCGTGCCCTCGACGAATTCTCACCCGAGCGCTATTACAGCCGCCTCACCGAAATCTACGGCGGATGAACCGGTTGACTGCCGTGCCGGCATATTTTGCGAGCCACGGGGTGAGCCTGTGTGTTTCTGTTTTTGCCCTGATGTGAAAATTAATGAAAAAATTCCATATTTCGGGCGTAACGCTTAACTTTGCAAATTGAGAAAAAATCGGATCGATTAGCGTCAAACAATGAATCGACAATTATTATATATGCGTCTGTTAGTGGTGGCAGTGGTGGCCATAGCAGTCGCCGCATGCGCCAGCATGGGACGGCCCGAAGGGGGGCCGCGCGGC
>CAJJOX010000050.1 GCA_905193485.1 uncultured Porphyromonadaceae bacterium
TCACCCTCCGGAGAAAGCTTCCTGCTTCGACCGGAGGGGGGATGGCGTAAATATGTGAGTTTTATTCCATGGCTGTGATGAAGCGTTCGGCGTCGAGGGCTGCGCGGCAACCACTTCCGGCAGCGGTGATGGCTTGCCGGTAGTGTGGATCGGCGACATCTCCGGCGGCAAACACTCCTGCTACGTTGGTGGCGGTGGAATGTCCGGTCGTGACGATGTAACCCTGGTCGTCAAGGTCGATGATGCCTTTGAAAATGTCGGTGTTGGGTTTATGACCGATGGCAAGGAAAAAACCGTCGATTGCGAGATCAAAGTGTTGCTCGATGTCGGTGCCGATGTTTTCAACGAGATGCGCTCCTTCAAGGAATTCTTCGCCGTAGAGGCCGGCGGTGTTGGTGTTGAAAAGCACCGTTATATTGGGCTTGTCAAGCACACGGCGTTGCATCACTTTTGACGCACGCAGATGGTCTTTGCGAACGATCATAAAAACTTCGGCTGCTATGTTGCTGAGATACAGTGCTTCTTCGCAGGCCGTATCGCCACCGCCCACTACAGCCACACGTTTTTTGCGGTAGAAAAATCCGTCGCATGTGGCACAAGCCGAAACGCCCAGCCCCATGTATTTCTGTTCGTCGGGCAATCCGAGGAATCGGGCTGTAGCTCCGGTGGATATAATCACTGTTTCGGCTTCAATTTCCGTGCCGTCGTCGGCAGTGGCCTTGAGGGGGCGTGAAGAAAAGTCGATTTTCGTGATGATGCCGGGATGTATGTCGGCGCCAAAGCGTATAGCCTGGCGGCGTATATCCTCCATGAGCTGAGTGCCTGTGGTGCCGTCGGGATAGCCGGGGAAGTTCTCAACTTCCGTGGTGATCGTTAGCTGACCGCCGGGTTGATGCCCTTCGAACAATACAGGTTGGAGATTGGCGCGGGATGTATATAGGGCGGCGGTGTAACCTGCGGGCCCGGAGCCGATAATGAGGCATTTTGTCTTGATCTGTGTCATTGGATATGAATCTTTAATGCATATGTAAAAGATAGAGTAGCAGGTGTTTATCTAAGGTCGATAATCTCTGCCCCCGGATAGCTCGCCTTGGGAAAACGGAATGTGGCAACGGGGAGTTGTGAGCCTGTCGAAAGTGAGGATATCTTTATCGTGACAGTCTGTCCGGAGGCCATTTTGAGCGTGATCTCCGTCGGCATAGAAGTCGATGCGCTGATGGTGACTGTGGCGGAACGGATATCGCTTTTCGATGATATTGCCGTCAAAGATATTTTTTTTGCTGTGGCGGAGCTTGACAGGGTCTTGGCTTTGTAGCCTTGGCGAAAGGTGTTGATGATTACAAACGGGTTGATCTGTTGGAGTTCGTCGGCAGTAGGTTCTGTGACGTTGACTTCGTTGTCGGCTTTGATATATACCCATTGTGTGGTTCCGTCATACCATACTGACATGTCGGCTGAGGTCATGAAAAATTTGTCGCCAGCGAGCGTGAGAGTGCCTGATGCGGTTCCCGATCCGGGCGAAGAAAGAGTGTAGGAGGCTTTGATTGATTTGGCCGTGCGCACTTTCTGCGCAGTCTTGTCGAGGATTGAAGCGGCATTGTCGGCACTGAATGCGGGCATGGCCGCGGTCAGGACAAGTAATATGATAAGTAGTGTCTTGCGTTTCATGTCTAATATATAACAAAATGTCGGATAGGATGGTTTGTGTCGAAAATCATTCAAGCATGCGTTCGAATGAATATGAGTCCATGAGCACAGGACGTGGTTTCCCGGCTCCGGTGCTTGCTCCCAACACACCGGCATTTACAAGCTGGTCGATGATTTTTCCGGCACGGGGATATCCTATGTTGAATTTTCGCTGAAGCAGTGACGCGGAACCCATATTGGCTTCAATGACGGCACGTCCGGCATCGGGGAAAAGAGGATCCCGGTCGCCGACAACGGCCCGGACGTCGCCCCCGCCGGCCGCGGGAGTTTCGGGAAGCTCATAGGAAGTCGGGTACCCGATCTGGTCGGAGATGAAGCGGCAAATGTCCTCGACCTCGTCGGTGTCGATAAAAGCACACTGGACACGGTCGATTACGCCATCGCGCGATATGAGCATATCTCCACGACCGATAAGCTGTTCGGCTCCGGGGCGGTCGAGGATGGTGCGAGAGTCGTTCATCTGTGTCACACGGAAAGCCATTCGACCGGGGAAGTTGGCTTTTATCGTGCCGGTGATGACGTTGACGCTCGGACGCTGTGTGGCAAGAATCATGTGTATGCCGACGGCTCTGGCTTTGGCTGCGATACGTGAGATCGGGGTTTCGATTTCTTTGCCGGCCGTAAGGATCAGGTCGGCAAACTCGTCGATAATCACAACGATGTAGGGGAGATATCGGTGCCCTTTTTCGGGATTGAGTCTGCGGGATATGAATTTCTGGTTATATTCCTTGATTCCGCGCATGCCGGCTTGTGAAAGAAGGGCGTAGCGGTTATCCATTTCGAGGCAGAGGGAGTTGAGGGTGGCGACCACTTTTGTCGGATCGGTGATTATGGCATTTTCCTCGTCGGGTAATTTTGCGAGATAGTGTCGTTCGATGCATTTGTAAAGACTGAACTCGACCATCTTAGGGTCGACAAGCACGAATTTCAACTCGGCGGGATGTTTTTTGTAGAGGAGTGATGCAATGATGGTGTTGAGCCCCACCGATTTACCCATACCGGTGGCACCAGCCACAAGCAGATGAGGCATTTTTGCGAGGTCGCACACAAACACTTCGTTGGATATGGTCAGTCCCATTGCCATCGGAAGTGCAGCTGTCGATTCGTGGTAGGCTTTTGACGACAGAACGGTACGGATACCGACTGTCTGCGGATTTTTGTTTGGCACTTCCATGCCTATCGTTCCTTTGCCAGGGATTGGTGCGATTATGCGAATGCCGATGGCAGACAGGCTCATGGCCATGTCGTCGCCAAGGTGTTTGATCGTGGCGATGCGCGTTCCTTTCTGAGGCACGATCTCATAGAGTGTGATCGTGGGGCCTACGGTGGCTTTTATGCTTTCGATCTTTATGCCATATGAGTCGAGGGTGCTGATGATGCGCATGTTGTTTTCTTCCTTTTCCTCTTCGCTGAGAGTATAGGCGTTTTCGCGTATGTGCAGCAGATCGATCGATGGGAAGCGGAAGCGGCTCAACTCAGCCGTCGGGTCGTAGGCATCTATGTCGATATCTTCGGCTTCTTCGATTTCAGGGGTGTGTATCTCTACATTTTGTATCTCTACATTCGTCGTGACCGGAATCTCTTTTTCGTCGGAAGTGACCGGCGTTTCGATTTCTGTGAGATCGGGCATGACGAAAGGCGGTGTGGTTGGCTGCGGTGTTTCATACGGCGATGTGCCGGGTTGAGGCGTTGGCACTATCGTGGCAGAAGGCTCAATGGCGGAATGTGTCGGCTTTACAATTGTCGGTTCGGGTTGGTTTCGCCGGTCATCGTGTGTGGATGCTGTGGCGGTTCGGTCTGTGGTGGCCGGTCGGGTATGCACGCCGGTATCGTCGGTTTTAGCGCGGTCGCGTGCGGTGGCAGCGCGTGCGGCCGCCATGGAGGAGCGATAGCGTTCCGAGAGCATCTGCTTTTGGTTGGAAATGACGGTGCGTAGATGATGAAACCCTTTTCGCAGAGGAGAAGCAAAGATGAGGGCAAGCGCCACGATCATCAGAATGCTCACGGCTCCGGCGCCCCATACGGATGCGTTGGTGATGAGCATTTCATTGAAATAATATCCGTGTTCGCCTCCCCAGAATTGCGGGCTGACGGTATTGTATGTGACAAAACCAATGATGACGGAAATGGCAATCGCCGTGATAAGCGATTTGAACGATAGTTGCCAGAATTTGAAACGATGGAGTCTGACGAGTGATATGCCGAGAGCGCCGACATAAAACACTATGACGAAACCTCCGATTCCGAACCATCGGTAGATGAGCAGATGCGATAGCAACGCACCGACCCATCCGGTGACATTTTCGGCATCCTTGGGGTGTGTCGCAATCTCACTGGCAGTGCTGTTCTGGATCATACTCTGATCGGCGGAGCCTGTTGAAAGATATGATATCGATGCTGCCAGCATGTAGCCTGCGGCGAGGATGAGAATGACACCGAGAAATATGCGCAGACGTCCGTCGGCAAAGAAACGTGAAAAGGTTACGATGGTTTTGTGTTTGTCGAGGTCGACGGTGTCGGTGTCACCGGTTTGTTCATCGTCGGTTCTGGCATTGTGCGGAGTCGCTTTTTGGTGATGCTCCTGTCCGTCGGGGCTTGTCTGAGGCGCACGTGGCGGTTTGATTTCTTCAGCGGGGGCGGTGTGTGTCTGTTCGGGGAGGGGATCCGACATATTGTAGTCGATAGTCGGGCGTTGGCTGTCGGTGGCATTGCGCAGGACATTGTTGTCCTTTTTGCGAAGTGCCGACAGGTCGTAGTCCCCCGGAGTTATTTCAAATGAATCCATTGTGGTGTGGAAATGTGGGATGAGAGTGATGAGGACGAGTAGAAGGTTGATCCGCTTAAAGCCGCCGCAGACGGGCTATCGTTTCAGCCGGGTCGGGTGATTTAAAGATGAAGTTGCCGGATACAAGAATATCGGCTCCGGCATTGACCACGGCAGCTCCTGTTTCGAGGTTGATGCCGCCGTCCACTTCAATTTTGGCTTTCGATCCGTATTGGTCGATCATGCGCCGCAGGCGCGCCACTTTTTCAACGGCACCCGGGATGAACGACTGGCCGCCAAATCCCGGATTGACCGACATGAGAAGCACGATGTCAACATCGGCAATCACATCTTCGAGCATGCATACTGGGGTGGCGGGATTCAGCGAAACACCGGCTTTCATCCCCGCCTCATGGATATGTCCAATCACACGGTGAAGGTGTGTGCAAGCCTCCTGATGGACAGTCATGATGTCGGATCCGCAATCGCGAACCTGACTGACGTAGCGGTCTGGGTCGACAATCATCAGATGGACATCGAGGGGTTTATCGGTGAGTTTGCGCATATATTTCATCACCGGGAAACCGAATGATATATTGGGCACGAACACGCCGTCCATGACGTCGACATGCAACATGTCGGCTTCGGATCGGTTGAGCATGTCCATGTCTTTGTCGAGGGCGCCGAGATTGGCTGAAAGAAGTGAAGGAGATATGACGGTCATAGTGATTGTTGTTGCTTTCGTGGTTTGAAGACGTTGTAGAGGATAAACAGCACGCATAGGGCACCTATTGCCAGTCCGGCGTAGGTGAGATATTGGTTGTAGTATTCAACTTTCTGGAAAAGCTGTTCGCGGGTCACGAGCTTGCCGAGCCAATATCCGAGCGCGGCGAGCACGCAATTCCATACCAAGGCGCCGAGGCCGGTGTAAATAATGAATTTGCCAATGTTCATGCGGGAAAGCCCGGCAGGAATTGAAATGAGTTGTCGCACGGCCGGGATCAGTCGGCCAATAAATGTCGAAATGGCTCCGTGTTTGTCGAAATATCGTTCGGCTTTGTCGACTTTTTCCCGGTCGATAAGGCACGCGTGCCCGAATCGCGAATCGGCGAACCGGTAAACGATAGGTCGTCCGATCCAAACAGAAAGCCCATAGTTGATCAACGCTCCGGTTATGGCTCCTGCGGTGGCAAGCAGTAATACGAGGGTTATGCTCACTTCATGGGAAGTGCATGCAAGATATGCCGCCGGGGGCACGATCACTTCCGAAGGGAACGGAATAAAGGAACTTTCGACAGTCATCAAAGTGAATACAAGAAGATAGACTGTCATGGCGTCGGCCGACAGGAAATATTTGACAATCAATTCCGGATCGGGGAAAATGCCGGCCAATATCAACGTATCAATCATTTGTCAAGACATTTTGTAAGCAAAGTTACGGCTTTTTTTCAATAAAACCATATTAGAGGCAATAGAATCATCTTATATGTCGAACATTGGAAATACATTGGAAATATCGAATGTCAACGTTCAGGCAGATATATAGTCCATGAGCGTTTTGAAACAAAAGAGATTCGCCCCGTTTCTTGTGAAATCGCCAATTTGACACGGAATACAACGGGTATGGTAGTGGCTCATTTAATGTGAGTTGCCTATCCTTGTGTGAGTGTTTTATCTCAGTTGTCGTGTCGGGTTTCGATGAATGAAACCTGAAAGTGTTGGCCTGGAAAGTGTCGTTTAACTGACATACAGACCTTATTTTTGCCGCGCCTGAAACTGACAGGCACCGCCGGACGCATCCAGTAGAGTTGCTCGTCGGTATAAGGTAGCTCTTCTTCAAGACGTGCCCACGTGTGATAGTGGAATCGATAGGCTTCGGGTTCGTTCCAACGGGGTGGACACAGCGCAATGCCGTTCACTTCAATCGTGCCTGAATTGGGCCATTTGCCTTGTGGGGGTATGCCGTCGGAGTTACGGTTGGATCTTGCAGGTGCCTCGAACCCGATTTTGAAATAGCGTACGGTGTCGGCCGGGCATTCGATAGTGCGTGTAAGTCGGCAAGTGAGATGTATGCCGTCGGGAATTCCGTGCAGACGGCATAAGGCATCAAGATCGAGGACGTCGCCATAAGCTGAAAATTCCGCATGTAGTGAATCAGCGTCAACTTCGACAAGCCATTCGTTGGCGTGTATGGGAGTCCAGTATGACAATTCGGAACGGAGAAAGCGGTTGCGGTGATATTCCATGAGATTCTGAAAGGCCTCAAACCGTATCATCCAGGCATCATCAGGAGGCGGTACAATCGTGCCGTGGCGAACAGGTTTGATGTCATTGGCCTGATTGCCGTGCCATGCTCTTTCACTGAACGCCATAACGGAGCCGGCAAGACCATTGTGCAAGGCTGTGAGTCTTTTGTCGGCCACTCGGACATCGTTCCATAAGCAGATGATTCCGCCGAGGCAATTTCCGCCGGCACGACCGGAGCCTCCAAGTGCGTGGAAAAAAATCTTGGCGGGGAGAAGCAACGGGTCATAGTTGTTGAGATAACCCATTGAAGAATCGACAAAAGGCACTTTTTCGGGATAAGAGGCCGGAGCGTGGCCGTGTTCTTTCCAAAACTGATGTATGGTGAGGGAATCGGCAGGCAAACCGGGATCCCAGGCAAGTGTCTTTCGACCGTATCGGCGCAGAAGGCTCTGTGACCATTCCATAAATCCATCGGGATCATCAATGTGGACTTCGTCTGAGCCTATGTGGATATATGGACAGATGTCGGCCGGAATTTCTTCGCAGAACTCCGCTATGCAACGTTGGAGAATCTCTTTACCCGCCTCGCTGTCCATTGACACTCCGAAGGTCGTCTGGAAAAAATCGCTGTGTCCCGGCATGTCGATTTCAGGAATCACCATGATGCCACGTTGCCGTGCATAATCAATCACATGACGGATTTCATCATAAGTATAATACATTCCCTGATCGCGTCCCGGACGCTGAAATTTACCGTTGTTCAACCGTGGATAAGCTTTGCACTCGATGCGCCATGCCGGTTTGTCGGTGAGATGCCATTGAAAGATATTCAGCTTGTAGTCTGACATCAAGTCCAGATATTTCATGATGCGTTCCACACCTGCAAAATTTCTGCCGTCGTCGTAGAGGAATCCTCTGAACGGGAATTGAGGGTAGTCGGTTAGGCTGACAGCCGGATATGAGCCGTCGGGTTGCCGCAGCTGACGAAGTGTCTGCAATGCCCATATTATCGCCTGATGGCCATAAGCATCGATTGAAACGCCTTGTGGCGTTATGCGTAAGGTGTATGTTTCAGGAGAACGGGATTTGTCTACCGGCGTTACGAGTCGTATTCTCGGAACTGTGTCTGTCGGATATATCATGCTGTCGCTAAGCCACGTAATTTCCTGCGGGGTCGGGATGACATTAAGGATGGCCGGAGCTTTGTGATCGGCATACATGAATGTATGTGTCAGCGAAATCAAACAGAGGAGTGTGATCGCGAATGTTTTCTTCATGAGAAATGCGTTTTGAAATGATAACGGCAAAGATATGAAATCTAAGCCATAATCATGCTTGGGATTTCACATGAATCACAAAATGCCTTCGGCCCGGAACATTCCGGCATAGAATTCGGCTTTCTTATCCAGAGCCATGGGGTAGGCCCGGCTTGTCGATGGCATACGGTAGATGTTGAGGGTGTGTCCGTGGAACAAACACGATAGGCATTGTCCCATTTTAGGCATGGGTGTGTCGGTGAGTGTGGCGATTACGCCTGCAGCCTTCTCTCCCGTCGTTGCTACGGCATTGCAGTGCGGCATCTTCTCAAGAAGCGTTTTCAGGTCGACCGGCCGGATTATTTCGAGGAATTTGTCGGAGGCGTTGTCCTTGAGCCGGCGCACCTCCGCTCCTGTATCATTCAGCGCGATTCCTTTATCTTCGAGCATGTCTTTTATGGCCGGCAGCTGAAAAAGTCCGGTGGCGGGATCAATGAAGAAATCTTTAGAGTCATGAAAGATCAGCCCCATTATGCGCCAGAAATCATTGATTTTGTTGGGATAATAAAAGTCCATGCTCCAGCGGACGGGTTTTGGCGGGAATGTACCCATGATCAGGATTCGCGCATTTGCAGGAATAAAAGGTTCCCAGGGGTGCTTTTCGATCTCTTGTGGCGTGTGTGTCGGATTCATATAGATATAATGATAGTGGCCGGAAAATGTTCCGGCCACTTGTTCTGTCAGAGTTGTGTTTGACAATCGTGAAGGTCAAGCTTTCACACGGCTGATATAGGATCCGTCGCGTGTGTCCACTTCAATCATGTCGCCTTCGTTCACGAACAGCGGCACACGGATTTCAGCACCTGTTTCAAGTGTGGCCGGTTTGAGGGTGTTTGTGGCGGTGTCGCCTTTCAGGCCCGGTTCGGTGTAGGTGATTTTAAGGATTGTCTTGATCGGCATCTCGGCATAGAGAACGGTGTCGGAGGAGGCGTCGGTGACGACTTCGACAGTGTCGCCTTCTTTCATGAAAGGAGCTCCGGTTACGAGTTCTTTGTTGATGGGAATCTGTTCGAAAGTTTCGTTGTTCATGAAGATATCGTCACTGCCATCGGCGTAGAGATACTGGAATGGACGACGTTCAACACGCACGTCCTCAAGTTTTTCGCCAATATTAAAGCGGCGTTCGAGCACACGTCCGTCGACTACGTCTTTGAGCTTGGTGCGCATGAATGTGTTGCCTTTGCCGGGCTTTACGTGGAGGAATTCCACGCAGAAGTACAGACGGCCGTCCATGCGTATGCATGTGCCGTTTTTGATGTCTTGAGCGTTGATCATAAGTTTCTTTACGTGATTATTTTGACCGCAAAATTACAAAAAATATATTGATTTCGCGGGTAATGAGCGGAAAAATAATTTTATGGCGGTTAAAACGTTGTCGCTAAGGGTTGTATTCGATAGTCGGGATGGAACCCATCATCGCGCCGTAGGCGTTGAATGCCAGCGAGTCGAGCTCATCTTCGCCTGCCCGCACTATAATCGGGGCTATCCAGCTGACCCATCGGCATATGCTGTCGGTGCAATATTTGTTGTGGGCAATGCCTCCCGTCAGAATGATCGCGTCGACTTTGCCGTGTAGGGCGACAGCCCGTTCGCCGATGGATTTTGCGATGGTATAGAGCATTGACTGAAGCACAGTGCGGTAGGGTTCTTCGCCTTCTGATGCGCGTCGGGCGATATCCGCCACGTCGGTCGAGCCGAGCAAGGCGGTGAGTCCGCCTTTGCCGTTTAGCTTCTGCTTCATCTCACGCAGAGTGTATCGTCCGCTGTAACATAGTTCCACAAGTTGATCGGCGGGAATCGTCCCGGCCCGTTCGGGACTGAAGGGGCCGTCGCCGTTGAGGGCGTTGTTGACGTCGATCACGCGTCCCTTGAAGTGTGCGCCTATGGAGATTCCACCACCGAGGTGCACGAGAATAAGGTTCATATCCTCATATTTTTTCCCTTGTGACCATGCGTATCGTCGTGCCACGGCTTTTGTGTTGAGAGCGTGGAACACGGACAAACGTTTAATCTCAGGAATTCCGGTCAGTCTTGCTTCCGGCATCATTTCGTCGACCACTTCAGGATCGGCGATGTAGGCATTGCATCCTGCTTCATCCGCGATGTCACGGGCGATGAGCGCACCGAGATTGCAGGCGTGTTCGAGTTCGGCATGCAGCAGGTCGGAGATTATCCGGTCGGTCACTTCGTAGACTCCCGATGGCGTTGGCTTGAGAAGGCCTCCGCGGGCGATAACTACATCGAAGTCCATCGGCTGTTGTGCCTCGTCGAGCGCATGTCGTGTGGCATCGACGCGCATGGGAAGTTGGTCAAGTACGTGAGAAAAATGACTCAGCTCGTCAGCCGAATGTTGGCGTGTCGATTTCCAGACCAGCTCGCGATCGTTGTATATGGCCCATTTTGTTGAGGTTGAGCCGGGGTTGATGACAAGAATTTTCATGAAAGGAACATTTATGTCTGTGACATGCAGGCAAGGGCGAGGCTATAGAATTTTGACTCGGCAGAGTCGGCACGCGACGGTATCACTATCGGCGCGTTGGCTCCGCACACAATTCCGGCCATTGTGGCTTTCCCGAATAGAGAAATACTCTTATAGAAAGTGTTGGCCGACACGAGGCTGGGAAATATGAGCAGGTCGGCGTCGCCGTTAATGTCGGATTGGATATGTTTGATTTGCGCACTATGGATATCGCAGGCTGATTTCACATCCATCGGGCCGCCGATGATGACAGACCCGTAATGTCCGTCGGCTGCCGTCTGCTTCAATTGCTCGTAAAATAATGTGTTGGGAAATTTCGGGTTGACTTTTTCCGTAAAGTGGATCAGCGCTACGCGTGGTTCGGTGATGCCAAGCTTGTGGAGCAGGGTGACATCATAGCTGATCATGGCATCGAGCTGATGAAGGTCAGGCATGGGAATCACGGCGGCGTCGGAAAAAAACAGGAGCTTATGGTAGGACGGGATACTGGCCGCTGTTATATGCGTGAGCACGCGGCCTTCCTCAAGCAGGCCGTGCTCTTTATTTAGGACTGCGTGCAGTAGATTGTCGGTGTTTATGGCGCCCTTCATCACTACATCGCAATGGCTTTCGCGGACTTCGGCAACGGCTATGCGTGCCGCATTGTCGGGGCTGTCGGTGTAGATGACAGCGACACCGGGATCGTCCGAGGCCGCGAGGCGATCGGCCCAATCCGACGGCCGGTCAAGGATCAGTGTGAAGCGGGCAAGATCCATCTGCAGACATCTGTCAACCACCTGCATTGTGTGGATGTCGGATGGACACACAACGGCCACACGTTTCTTCGGTCGCATTTGTTGTAACCGCAATTTGAGATCGTTGAACGAGCGAAGGACTTTTGTCATTATTTTGGTTGTGAGATTTTCTGCAAATATCCGCAATAATCGCATTAGGTGCAAATGACAATTTGTTAATATAGATTAAACAAAGTGGCTTCGGCGGACGTTCCTAAGGTTGAATATCATATAACCGCAAGTAAAAGGAACGACAAAGTGAAAGTGATCAGCGACATAAAATCGGGAATGAACGAATCGGCCGAGAGGTTGTCGAGGTGGCGAAAGGCACATATCGGCGACACGTCGTTCATGTTTATCGTGGTTACTGTTGTCGGGATTTTTTCGGGAGCATGCGCTTATCTGCTAAAACATGCGGTGGCGTGGGTTTCACGTATGCTGACTTCGGGACTCAGTGCCGCGGGAGGCAATTGGATTTTGTTGGTGATACCGCTCGCCGGCATCGTTCTTACCGGATTGGTGACACGCTATGTTATGCGCATGAACTTGTCAGACGGTGTGCGTATGTTGCGACAACAGTTGCGACGTCATGATTACAGGATATCTCCGGCCCGTATTTCCTATCCGTTGCTTGCCAGTACCATAACGCTCGGTTTCGGAGGTTCGGCCGGCAGCGAGGGCCCGATAGCCCGCCCCGGAGCCGCCACCGGCGGGAATGTGGGGGGGGGGGTGCTTTTTATATTTTGGGG
>CAJJOX010000051.1 GCA_905193485.1 uncultured Porphyromonadaceae bacterium
GGTTGTGACGGCATTGACCGGTCGGCGGTCGTGGCGGCCGACACGTCGGGATGCGTCAAAGAGGAGGCTGCGGTTTCGGCATTGCCGTCAGACACATTGCCGCTGAGCGGCTTTGAAGAGCGATACGGGCGGCTGACGCTTTATGATTATCCTTATTCGCGCACCCGCAGCATACCCGACTGGAAGCACCTGTGGGTGAATACAGGAGTGCTGATGGGGGCCGGCGTGGCGACGATGCTCGTGCTTGAGGCGCTGCCAAAGGATGCGACCGCGTGGAATAAAAAGGCCAATGCCGACACGCCTTTGTTTAAGCGGTGGGTCAATCACGTCAAGGCGGGACCGGTGTGGGATCACGACAATCTCGTGTTCAACTATCTTCTTCATCCTTATGCTGGGGCGGCTTATTATATGGGAGCGCGCAGTTGCGGATTCAATTGCTGGGGATCGTTTGTGTATTGTTTCTGCATATCGACTTTTTTCTGGGAATATGGCTTTGAGGCGTTTAACGAGATACCGTCGGTGCAGGATCTGGTGATAACTCCGATTGTCGGCTCGCTTCTTGGCGAAGGATTCTATCTTGTAAAGCGCAGGATCGTCGGTGACGGTTATCGTCTGCTCGGGTCGAAAGTGCTCGGTTATGCCGTGGCGTGGCTTGTCGATCCGCTCAACGAAACGATAGGTTATTTCCGCGGTGACCAACGTAAGGCCACCCGCCGCGGAGAGGCACTGAAGGGGCTGTCGGGGGGGACGTGGATAGCTCCATCGGGCAACGGACTGCAGGGAGGAATAAGCCTGACTTACACTTTCTGATTGGGCTGTTATTGTGTTCAAAATGGCTTATGTGTCTTTCATGGCGACAGCCGAATCTGCGAAATTGAAAAATAATGTCTAATTTTGTAGGCTTGAAACAAGAGAAAATAAAATGAGAATTATGAAACGAATTTTTATAACGATGTCTGTCGCAGTTATTTGTGTACAGGCTGTCGTGGCTCAGAAAGTAGAGTATATAAAATATGGCGACTTCAACAGCTGGATCACCCGCGTGATTTCGGAATCTGGTGTGATAGGCGGCAAAAAGAAAAATGTCTATGAGGTCGGGCCTGCGCGTACGGTCACGGGCAATAAAGCATACGTGAACGAGGGCGGCTCGCCCTGGGGCACGAGCAATGTCTATGCGAAAGTGTCGGGAATCACGAAAGCCTCCAATGCCGTGGAGCCATGCGTGCGCAAGGGAAGTGACCTGTGTGCGAAGCTTTGCACCAAGCTGGAGCATGTGAAGGTCGCGGGCATAATCAATATGGACGTCATGGTGGCCGGATCGATGTTTCTCGGCCAGATGATAGAGCCGATCACGTCCACGAAAAATCCATACGGAAAGATGGATATGGGCGTGGCGTATACAAAACGGCCGAAATCTCTGGTGCTCGACTACCGTGTGGATATGCCGGAAGCCAACATCCGCACAAAGGCTACCGGTTTCGGGTCGAAAAAGACGCTTCAGGGACGCGACGAGGCTGTAGTGTTTGTGTTTCTGCAGCATCGTTGGGAAGATGAGAAAGGCAATCTGCATGCCAAGCGTGTAGGCACGGGCGGCGAGAAATTCTCCAAGGCTACGAAATGGGTTAACGGACACCGCATTCCGATCGTCTATGGCGACATCAGCGGTCGTGCCGGAGCGGGATGGCTCGGACTGCGAACGAAATCAAACGCTTATTACGCCCGCAATTCAAAAAACAAACTCAAACCGGTAATCGAGGAGGGATGGGATGCCAATGCCACTCCCACGCATGTGGTGGTGATGATCAGCTCGGGTAGCGGAGAGCCATATGTAGGCACGGAAGGATTGAACTTCTATGTCGACAATATCGGCTTCGAGTTGTAGCAGGTTGTCAAAAAAGAATAAGTCAAAAGGCGCTGTGCGGTCGACGTAACCGGCACAGCGCCTTTTTATGCGGCCTGCGGTAAATGCGGCAATGCCTGCGGGGATGAGGAGTTATTCAGCGGTAGAGTAGAATTCGCGGAAGGACCGGGTGATGAGTTCGTGGTCGACGACGGAGGCTGTTTCGCGAATGGAGTGCATGGCCCAGATTGCGGCGCCCATGTCGACGCCACGGAGCGGAATCTGCGAGGTGAGTATGTTGCCGAGTGTCGAGCCGCCCGCCACATCGCTGTGGTTGACAAAATACTGCACCGGCACGCCCGCGTTGCGGCAGATTGAAGCGTAGACGGCGGCGCTGTCGGCGTCGGTCATGTATTTGCAGTTGGCGTTGATTTTAACGACCGGACCTGATCCGAGGAGCGGATGGTTGGTAGGATCTTGTTTTTCAACATAGTTGGGGTGCAGCCCGTGGGCGTTGTCGGCCGATATCATGAATGAGCGGTCGATGGCCCGGAGCAGGTGCTCTTCGTTTCCGCCGAGTGCCATGTTGATGCGGGAGAGGAGATTGAAAAGCAACGGTGATGCGGCGCCCTGTTTTGTGCCGCTGCCGGTTTCCTCGTTGTCGAAAATAGCGGCGACGAGTGTGGCTCCGGGGTTGTCATCGGCGCGGTCGATGAGCGATGTGACGGCGGCGTGTACCATGCTGAGGTCGTCGATGCGGCCGGAAGACAGGAACTCGCCGTTGAGTCCGAGAGTGCATGCGGGGGTGGTGTCGAAGAGTGAGAGGTCGAAGTCGAGAATATCGTCAATGTCGACATTCAGCTCTGAAGCCATGAGGTTTAGCAGGATGTTATCGTGGCGCAGAGAGTCGTTGACATAGCCTAACACCGGGAGCATGTCTTTCTGACGGGAGAGCGGGTTGCCTTCGTTGACGGCGCGGTTGAAATGGATGGCGAGATGCGGTATGGTGAGGATGGGACGGTCGATGCGTACAGTGCGCCGGAGTGGATTGAAAACGGAGTCGGAACGCAAGATGACGCGCCCGGCGATGGAGAGAGGACGGTCGAACCATGTGTAGAGGATCGGACCGCCGGAGACTTCGGTGTTGAGTCTGACGATGCCACCTTCGCCTTTCATTTCGGCGTGGGGCTTGATGCGGAATCCGGGGGAGTCGCTGTGGGCCGATATGATACGGAAGGGTGCGGCGGGACCCGATTGCGCGGGGATGAAGGCGATGACGGCCGAATCGTTTTGTGTGATGTAGTATTTTTCACCGGGTGTCAGCGTCCAGTGGTCGGCCGGATCGAGTCTTGTGAATCCGGCTTCGCCGAGGCGCCGGCATATTTCGCGTACTGCGAGGAAGTTGACCGACGATGCGTCGAGAAACTTCATTAGGTCGGTGACAATTGCAGATGTTTCCATGTCGAAATAAGGGGGATAAAGAGGGTTAGCTGTTGTAGCGCAGGTGATTCAGCGGCCGGAGCACGTTGCAGAGAATCCGGCTCCAGTAAGATGTGAAATCTTCCTTGACGGTGGCGAGGATTGCCGGGATGGATTCGACGGGTGCCTGTCGGATGGTGGAGATGAAGTTGAATGTCACCTGCATTATGTCGGCGAGATTTTCTGAGATGCTTGCCGCGATCGGGGTGTCGGAATATTTCATGTCTTCCTCGAAAGTTTCGAGGTAAGTGTCGTCGGCTCCGAGGATCGCTGCCATGTGGTCGCGGAGGTCGGTGTAGGATGTTTCGTCCATGGCATCGTCGATGTAGCCTTCTTCGGCGAGAGTCTGGTCGTCGGGTAGATCGGATGCGGCGATGTAGATTCTGGGAAGGAGGCGGAGCATTTCAGCGATGAAGTCGGCCGGCTCACTTTCGGCGGCTGCCGTGACGGCATTGCAGTATTCATTGCATAGACCGATGAAAGCTATGGAGTTTGTCGGAAGGGATGATGATGGAGATTGCATGGTCGGGTGTTTATCGGTAAAGGTGATTGTCGTTGATATATTCGGCTACTCCCGGCGGGAGGAACGCGTCCATCCGTTTGCCGGCAGCTATGGCGTCGCGGATGAAAGTGCTCGAGATGTCAATGGTCGGAGCGTTGACGAGGGTGACATTCGGCGGCAATGATTCGGGATCGACATCATAGCCGGGGCGGGGATAGATGATGGGATCGAACCGACGGATTATTTTGTCGTGGTGTTTCCACCGGTCGAAGATGAGCCAGTTGTCGGAGCCGATGATGAGAGAGAACCGTGTGCGCGGATATAGCTCCGACAGAAGTGAGAGCGAGTCGAAGCTGTAGGATGGTCTGGGCATTGAAAGCTCGATGTCGCACGGACGGAGGCGTGGATTGTTTTCGGTTGCGATGCGAAGCATTTCGAGTCGGTCGCGGTCGTCGATGAGTTGCGATGAGTCGGCTTTCAACGGATTCAAGGGTGACAGCATCAGCCAGATCTGAGAGAGCGGGGTGAACTGGACGATGTAGTCGGCCAGCATGATGTGCCCGACGTGAACCGGGTTGAATGACCCGCCGAGAATGCCGATGCGGGATGGCGTGGATTCGGTGTCAGAGAATGCCGGCACGATGGATCAGGCCGTGAAATTGATGATTTCGCGTTCGGTTTCCTCAATGGCCTTTTCAAGATCGTCGTTGACCACGCAGACATCGTATTGTGGCGCGAACGAGAGCTCGAATTCGGCTTTTCCGATCCGTTGATCAATGGCTTCCGGCGAGTCGGTGGCGCGATTCTCAAGGCGCCGGCGCAGCTCTTCGACGCTCGGAGGCATGAGAAATATGCTGCGGGCGTCGTCGCCAAACATTTTTTTGACGCGCACGCCGCCTTTGACGTCGATGTCGAGAAGCACGTTGACGCCTTGGTCGCGGCGCCGCTCCACTTCGCTTTTGAGGGTCCCGTAGAATCGGCCCGGATACACTTCCTCGTATTCGACGAATGCGTCGTCGGTTATTGCGTCGGCAAATTGTCTGTCGGAGAGGAAATGGTAGCTGACGCCGTCGGTTTCGCCGGGGCGCGGCGGACGGTTGGTGGCTGAAACGGAAAACTGCATGTTGACGTTTCCGCGGTTCATGACTTCGTTGATGATTGTCGATTTGCCGCAGCCGCTTGGGGCTGAAATGATGATGATCCTGCCTCGTTTCATGTGGCGTCGAGTGGTTGGTATGTTACATTACGTTGAGCACTTGCTCTTTGATTTGCTCGAGTTCGTCTTTCATTCTCACGACGAGGCGCTGCATGTCGGCCTGGTTGCTTTTTGATCCGAGAGTATTTATTTCGCGACCCATTTCCTGGCTGATGAATCCGAGCTTCTTACCTTGTCCGTAGTGGCCTCCGAGTGTTTCCATGAAGTAGCGCAGATGCTGGGCGAGGCGTTGTTTCTCTTCGTTGATGTCGAGCTTCTCGATGTAGAAGATCATTTCCTGTTCGAGGCGGCCACGGTCGTAGTCGATCTGCGGAAGCGATGTGAGGTTGTCGGTGATGCGGGCCCTGATGTGTTCGACACGCTGTGTTTCATAGCGGGGCACTTCGTCAAGCAGTCCGGCGATATTTGATATCCGAGAGGAGAAGAATTCCTCCAGCTTCTCGCCTTCGGCCCGGCGGTGCTGCATCAGTCCGTCGAGAGCCCGGTCGAGAGCCATGGCGGCGGCCTTGAAATCGTCGTCGGAAGCCGCGACAGCCGAATCGGCTTTCAGTGTGTCGGGGAAACGGAGCAGCACGGAGTACCAGTCGGAGGGCTCGGGGATGCCAATGGCGGCTGCCATTTCCTGAATCTGCGCTTTATAAGCGGCGAGGAGGGGAATGTTGAGCTGTACGGCAGAGTCGCCGGCGAGGTTTTCGATGAAGAAATTGACTTCGACTTTACCACGTTCCACCCTGCGGCTTACGATGTTGCGCAGTTCCATTTCCTTTTCGCGCAGAAGCGCCGGAACGCGCATTGAGAGATCGAGTTGTTTGCTGTTGAGCGATTTGATCTCAACAGTGATTTTTTTGTTCTGAACTTCGACAACAGCTTTGCCGAAACCGGTCATGGATAGAAGCATAGAGTCAGTGATATTTTCTACAAAATTAGCTAATAGCGAGGAAAAAATAGGTAACTTTGCCAAAAAATTTCAATGTCATGCCTGTAATTCTTAATATAGAAACGTCGACCAATGTGTGCTCGGTGGCCTTATCGTCTGAGGGAATGGTGCTTTGCCATTTCGAGGATTTCGAGGGCCGCAATCATGCCGCTCTGCTGAGCGGCTACATCAAGATGTGCCTTGACTGGGCAGCCGATCATGAAATGAGGGTTGAGGCTGTCGCTGTTTCGATGGGTCCGGGCAGTTATACCGGACTGCGCATCGGATTGTCGGAAGCCAAGGGTCTGGCTTTCGCTCTCGATGTTCCGCTGATAGGAGTCGACACTTTGCAGCTGATGTCCACGGGGGTGACGTTTAAGGAGGAGCTTGATCCGGAATCGTTGCTCGTGCCGATGATCGACGCCCGGCGTATGGAAGTCTATACGGCTGTTTACGATATGGCTCTGACCGCGCTTATGGAGCCTCAGCCGCTGATTCTTGACGCAGAGTCGTACGGCGGTCTGCCGGCCGGACGTGAGATCGTGCTTTTCGGCAACGGCAGCGATAAGGCCCGTGATGTCATTGCGCGTCAGGGTGTAAGATTCATTCCGGATGTGGTGCCTTTGGCTACGGACATGATAGCATTGGCGGAACGGGATCATATGCGCCGCAATTTTATTGATCCGGCCTATTCCACTCCGCACTATCTGAAAGATTTTCAGGCGACAAAACCAAAAAAACTTTTTTAGACCCTGTTTCCCGGTGTCAACAGATATTTGGGAACGGAATCTTATCGGACCAAAATATAACATCTGTCCGGCTCTTCCGTGTCCTGACTGTCAGGAGCGGGAAACGCGCAGACCGTCGGTAGAAACTGTCATTTCGATCAGACGGGCTCCCGGGTTGACCGGATGCTCAGTGAGCGTGTGTCTGATTCGTGCTGCTGAGTCGGGATCCTTGGCAAGCATGTAGAGGAATCCGCCGCCTCCTGCACCGGGTAGTTTGCAAGCCGCAAGCAAAGGTTTCACGCTGTCGATGATCGATTGCACGGCGGGCGGATTTGTTCCGCTGTCGAGGCGCTGATTCTGGATCCATGTGCGAGCAAGCAGAGCAGTATATGATTCAAAATCGCGGCGTTGGATGGCTTGTGCCATGTCGAGGGCGTGGGTGCGCATTTCGTCAAGCAGACGCAGTGTCGAGCTTTCGTTGAGGAACATGTTGCGAACGATCTCGCCGAGGATGCTTTTGGCTGTGCGGGTGATGCCGGTATAGTAGAGGATGTGGCAGGGTGCATAGGCTGGATCGGTGAAAATGGCGTCGGGCAGCCAGTTGACGCGGGGTTGCTGTGCGGTGCCGCTGTCGGTCTGGAGCAGTTTGATGCCCGGAAGGACGCCTCCGTATTGATCCTGCCAGCCGCCGCATGTCGTGAGAAGCTGTTCGAGCGCGAGAGTGCGGTTGCAGATTTCGGAAGTGTCCCATGCGAGGGCGCAGAAGTCATTGAGCGCCGACAGAACGGTGGCGGCGAGTATGGAGCTTGTGCCGAGGCCTGATCCGGCGGGAACAGCGGCGAGCATGGTCAGTTCGATGCCGCAGCCGAAGGCGTCGAGCTGGCGGTGGAGAGAGTCGTAGGCGACAGGGGAAAAGTCGGGTGCAAAGCCGGCAAGAGCCAAAGCGGCTTTGGGAATGGAGAACGGCGATCCGATGCGTCGGTAGTCGGTGAGCTGCTGATAGGTGTCGATGCATTCGATGGCGCCGAGATCGATTGAGCGCAGAATGATGTGGCGATCGGCACAAGGCTTGACGAATACCTGCAGAGGTGGCTGTCCGTTAAGTTCTATGGCCATGTTGACGACGTTTCCGCCCCTTAGCATTGAGTAGGGAGGAGTGTCGGTCCAGCCGCCGGCAAGGTCGATGCGCACGGGGCTTCGTCCCCACACGATCTGGTCGCGATGCACGTCGAGCTGTGGCATTGAGCGTGAGTTGTCGAGCGTTGAAAGGATATCGGCACGGAGCTGTGCGTAGGCATTGGCTTCGTCGGCCGATCCGTCGGCATTGTTGTCGCGGGCAATGACAGCACGGAGCATGCTGTTTCGCATGCGCTTGAAGGGCGTGGCCGTGTCGGGGAGAGGCAGGGGCGCTTCAAGCCGGAAATCGGTTATTTTACGGGCCATGTCGCGGAGATCGACCTGATAGAAGACGCTGTTGCGCCAGTTGTCGGCCAGCACACCGATGTTTTCGCGAAGGAATTGACGACGTTGCCGGTAGAGGCGGGGGAGCGATGCGCGTGCGCTTATTTCGTCAGCCGAGAGCCGCTCGGCGTTGAGCCAGATCTCGCGGCCTTCGGCGAGGTCGGGTTCGGATATCATCCATCGGGTCACGAGTCCCATGCTGTCGATGTCGGTGACGAGCGGGAATATGTGCGCGCTTTGGATGTCGGTGTTTTCCGGTAGCGTGATGTCGCGTTCGGAGAGCCATCGGTGCAGGGGCATTCCGCAGAAAACGGTGTCGGGGCTTCCGGTGTCGCCACGCATTGGATCGTCGAATCCGTAGGGACGGACAGCATAAGCGTCGTCGCCTATGGGCTGTATGTCGAGGCAGACTCCTTCTGGGAATGAGAGATTCCAGTCGTTGACTGGGACGCCAGTGATCGCGTTGCGGCGTGTTATGGTCCAGTTTGCGCCCACACAGCTGTTTTCGACCCATACGTTGTCGTTGTCGACGTCGAGCTTACGTTTCATGATGCAGTTCTGGACAAACATCGCGGGGTTGGGACGCGACCAGCGTTGAATGATGCGGCGCTGGTCGATGACCTTGTTCTGTAGCGCAAGTGTCGATGACAGGAGCTCGCGTGTGGTGCCGAAATGGTAAAATTCGCCGGCGGGAAGCGGGACGATTGCTGTTGTAAGCGATGCGATCTCGGGATCGTCGATGCCCGGGTTGGCGCCCAGAGCGCATCCGAATTGCGAGTAAAGGTCGTAGAAACGATATGAACCGTCGGCCGAGATAGAGCGTCGGCGCAGTAATTCGACAGCACGGTCACTGAGGATCCAGAGGCCGATGTCCATCATGGAATAGTGAGTGGCGGCGAGGCTGCGTATGGTTTCGGGAGAAGGCTTCTGGAGCATGCAGTCGAGTTTTTCTGGCGATTCGCGGCGACTCAGGAATACGCCGTGATGCGATGCGAGCTGGGGGTCGGCCCAAAGGCCATAGCACACAACGTCGGCCTGAGGCACGGAGCGGATTTCGGCTTCGGTGCGGAGGCATACGTCGCCGCTTGCGATCAAAGTGTTTTGTCCGTCGGCGGTCAGTTCCATTATTTTCTCGTAGAGCGGAAGCTGTATCGATAGCAGATCGGTGTCGATACGTTGTCCGACGGCCCAACGGAGCACAGGGAGGGGAGTGAGCACCTTGCCGACGGTGGCATATGACGGCAGACGGCGGCTCTGACCTCCGGCATGAATTATGATGCGTTTCTGTGAGGTGCCGTTTTTGGGCGAGTTTTCAGCCCAGCGGTCAAGCAGCCAGGCTGTGCCGGCTCCGGATCCAATGCGGCATCCGGCGGGGTCTGATGTGCAGAACCAATCGTCGCCGGCATATCGTGGATCGAGCGAATGGAATGTTTCAACGAGGTTTGGCGGGAGTGAAAGCAGTTTGATCATAGCTGTGCTGATTTTGATTTGCAAACTTACAAAAATGCGTTGATAGACACAAGAAAAGCCCCCGGAATTGTTTCCGGAGGCTTTTATGTCGGTGAGGCGCCCCTGCATTTGAGATGGAATGCGGGCTGCCTGCGGGTGTGATGGCGTTATTCGGCGGGAGCGGCTTCGGGATCAAGGACTACAACTCGATAGTTGCCTTGATCCATGAGGCGTTTCATGAAAGTCTTGACATCGTCGGTGGTGATCGAGTTCATCGAGGCGATGTTGCCGTTGAATGTGTCGACGCCGTTTGTGAGCCAGCCGTTGATGGCGCTGCGCCATGCGGAGTTGACTTCAAGGTTTTCGGTGTAGCTTTTTACCATGAATTCCTTCACTTTGTCGAGCTCTTCCTGTCCGACGTTTTCGGTCATGTCGATAAACATCTTGCGTATTTCAGCGAGTGTTTCGTCTTTCATCTCCGGCTTCATGGGGAATGCGGTGAGGATTTCGACGTTCTGCTCGCCGATGCGCTCCATTGAACCCTGAGCGCCGATTGAATAAACGGCACCCATTTCCTCGCGGATCTTGTCGAGGAGCCGTTTCGAGAGGATCTGTGCGGAAACGGTGGCGAGCTGAGCATCTTTCATGGTGTAAGGCTCGTGGCCGAATGCTGTGATATAGATCCAGCTCTGAGGTGTCTGCATGGGGCATGTGTAGGTGTCGGTGGCTGTTCCGCCGGTCATGTCGAAGCTGTTGTTGTAGTCGGTGAGTTTCTTCTGCGCCTTCTTGGCATTGGCGGGAAGAGTGGCGATGTACTGCTCGACGAGGGGACGGAATGTGTCGAGGTCGATGTTGCCGACGAATACGAAAGTGAAGTCGGCGGCGTTGGCGCTCATCGCATCGATCACTTCAAGGATCTGATCGCGTTTTGCCGATTCAACGATCTCGGGAGTGAGCTGCTGGATGCGGGGCGATGTGTAGAGCGATTTGATGACCTTTTCAGAGAATATGAACTGCGGATTTGATTCCTGGTTGTGGAGCGCGGCCTTGATGCGTGTCTGGAGAGCCTGGTATTCGTCGGGCTGGATGTTGAGATCAGTGAAGTTCATGTAGATGAGCTCCATGAGTGTGGGGAGATCTTTGGGCGTGGATGAGCCGGAGAATCTGCGGCTGAAAAATCCGAACGAGGCGCTGACGCCGGCCTGCTTGCCGGAGAGATATTTCTGGAGGTCGGAGTCGGTGTAGGTTCCAAGGCCATGGCTGCCGAGCACCACTGGCATGAATGTCAGGCTGTTGGCGTAGTCTTTGCCGTAGGCTGAGGTGCCGTTGAGAGCGGAAGCCGAGAAGATGACTTCGTTGTCTTTGAATTTGGTGGGCTTGACATAGACGGTGATTCCGTTGGAAAGTTCCCAGACGGTAGCGTCCCATTGGTCACTGTGAGATTCTTTTACGATTTTGCCTTTGGCAGGGAGCTGCGGAATGAGAGGCTCGGCTTTGAGCACTTCCTTGTAGGCTTCGAGTGTTTCGCCGTCGACAGCCTTGAGAGCGTTTTCAAACTGCTGTTCGGTAGGATACACGCCATCGGGGGTGTCGGGAGTGAGGGCTATGAGCACGCGATTGTCGGGAGTGATGATGGTGGCGAAGGTCTGGTTTATGGCTTCGAGCGGAAGATTCTCGGCAAGCATTTTGATGAGCTCATATTCTTCTTCCTTTGTGGGGATGGGGTCATTGTCGATGAAGTTGTCGACATAGTAGTTGACGTATACTTCGTTTTCGCGAGTGTTGCGGTTGTTGTATGAGGCTTCGGCCTGAGAAAGGAGCTCGGCTTTCGCACGCTCGAATTCGGTGACGGTGAATCCTGACTGTGCCGCACGGAGCACTTCGCGATAAGCGGCTGCGAGGGCATTGGGAAGCTCTTCGGCTTTTGCGGCTGAAGCATTGATGTCGAAGCAGTCTTTGGTCTTGGCAAGGAAGAAGTTGCTGAAGCCAACGCCGGCATTGGTGAATGGAGCGTCGGGTTTCGATTTGATTTCATCGAGGCGTGCGTTGAGCATCAGGGCGATGAGATCCTCGATGTAGTCTTGTGCATAGAAAGCCATTGTGTTGCGGGCTTCGCGCGGAAGTGCGTCGGTCTTGAACATGAGTTCAGCGACGTTGTTCTGTATTTCCTTGTCGTGACCTATGGCATAGATTGTGCCTTTTGTGTCGGCTACGGGGAAGTAGACGCGTTCGGCGGGATTTTCGGGCATTTCTATGTCGGCAAACATTTCTTTGATTTTGCCTTCGATGCGGTCGACATCGATGTCGCCGACCACGATGATGCCCTGAAGATCGGGACGATACCATTTTTCGTAGTAGTCGCGGAGCGCCTGGGGGGCGAAGTTGTCGACCACTTCCATGGTGCCGATCGGA
>CAJJOX010000052.1 GCA_905193485.1 uncultured Porphyromonadaceae bacterium
AAGTCCGAGTTCTTCAAACAAATCGCTAATTTTGCACTTGCCAGTTGAACCTGCACATCCGCAGATTTACGATGATTTTTTCGCCGCTTGCTTGCAAAATGCAACGCCAAATTGTAATTTTGCAGTCCATACCCCTCTGATCTGACGCAATCATGAATATAGCCGATTCCATGCGCGACATCCTCGCCGCCGAAAGCAAAGCAATAGCCCAGATACCCTACAGCGACGACTACGACCGCGCCGTCAGCCTCATCGTCGACCGCGTTCACAAACGTGGCGGCAAGCTCGTCACATCCGGAATGGGTAAAGCCGGCCAGATAGCACTCAACATCGCCACCACCTTCAGCTCGACGGGAATACCGGCCGTCAACCTTCACCCGAGCGAAGCGCAGCACGGCGACCTCGGAGTCATACAGCCGGGCGACGTGATGCTCCTCATCAGCAACTCGGGACGCACCTGCGAGATCGTGGCGCTTGTGGAGCTGGCCGAGAACCTGTATCCGGGCATCCCGACAATCGTCATCACAGGCAACGCCGACAGCCCGCTTGCAAAGCGTGCCACAGCCACTCTTGTAACCGCGCCGGCACCCGAAGTGTGTCCGCTTGGCCTTACACCGACCACATCGACCACAATGATGACCGTGATCGGCGACATACTCGTGGTCAACGTCATGCGGCAGACCGGATTCACGAAAGCCGACTATGCCAAGCGTCATCACGGGGGATATCTCGGCCAGAAATCACGCGACTGACCGGTGCGTCATTCCAGACGGCGCCTATGTCCTTCGCCTCGACTCTGCCGACGCACCGCCTTATCTTGATCAACAGCAAACCATCAGTCAATGAAAGAAACTTCGCTTGATCCCCTATTCCTGCCTTCCGAAGCTGACATCTCGGAGCATATGGAGCTTGCTCATGGCGACATAAACATGTCGGATCTACGCCATGCGGTAGGCTCGCTTCCCTTCAACAGCGCCTACGATTTCTTCCGCGCGGCCGCCAACAGGTTTCTCTCACAAGGCCAGACGGATCAGGCAATCGACTACATCGTGAGTTTCGATGCCATAGCCTCACGGATTGCCGACGAGAGTCCCCGGCTTCTCGACATCCATGCCGCACTCATGCAGATCCTCACATCGATCTATCTCCAGGCCGACATGACTTCCGAAGCAATGCAATCGGCTGCGTCAGCCCTAAATCTGCTCGTGCAGAATCCGAAGCGCAAAGACGAGCCATTCCTCTCGCTCCTTGCGTCACTCCTTTTTGATATAGCGCTCCTCCACAATTCGCGCGACGAGCACAAACAGGCCGAACGTGCCATTGAAAAATCCATGAAACTCTTCGAGCGGCTCGCCAAGGCAAATCCACGGCGATATGGATCGGCCCACCTTTTGGCTCTAAACGCATCGACATCCATCTACAAGTCGCGCGTCAAACAGACCAATGCCCTCGCCCAGCATCAGGCCGCCGCAAACACCTACCTCCGGCAGATTGACGAAGGCATCGAAGGCGCCGGCCTGCGCCTCGTCGAATCTCTCACCGGAGAAGGACGCACTCTCGCCAAGATGAACCGACAGCGCGAGGCTATACAATATTTCACACGCGCCATTAAATATCTCACCAAGATATCTCCCGAGTTCTCCCGTCAGCACCTTGAGCTTTCCATAGATCTCGGAGAAGCCCTGCTCGCCGTCAAGACCACACGTGAAAAAGGCATACATCTCCTCAACACCATGCTCTACAAAGCGACAAAAATAAATGCCGACGACCTCCACCGACGCATCGTCGACATTCTCTTCAACGCCAAAAATCCATCTCTCGACATCTTCAGCTTCTGGCACAAGCTTTTCCCACGCTAACCACCTATCATCAAGCCCATAATTCAATCCATGTCAACCAACGTCCCCCAATTCACGACGACCCATCTCGACCCGACACCGCGCATAGCCATCGTGCGCGCCACGTGGAACGACCATATAACCTCACGTCTTCTCGACGGAGCGCTCATGGCGCTTCTAGAAGCCGGACTCGACAAAGACTCAGATATCGATGTCTATGAAGTGCCCGGTGCCGTCGAACTCACATTCGCGGCCTCACAGCTCATCGAAACATCGGCCTACGACGCCATAATCGTGTTCGGATGCGTCGTGCGCGGCGACACCCCACATTTCGACTACGTGTGCCAGAGCGTCACACAAGGCATCACGGCACTAAACGCCGACTGCGACACCCCCGTGATATTCGGGCTCCTCACCGTCAACAACGAACAGCAGGCCAACGAACGGCTCGGAGGCCCGCACGGCCACAAAGGAATCGAAGCCGCCCATACGGCACTGCAGATGATCGCCTTCCGCCGCTCCATCGACGCATGACACATCGCCATCGCGATTTTTAGTGCAATCCGTCGATTTTTCATCGCTTTCCGCTTGTCGGTCAACGGATTTTCACTAAGTTTGCGTATGGAACGGTTGATGCAGTATGTTTGGCAACACAGGCTCTGGCCTCACTCGCGGCTAAGGACAGTCGACGGACGCCTTGTGCGGATCATTGATCCCGGAAGGCTCAACACCGATGCCGGACCCGATTTTTTCAACGCCAAAATAGCCATTGACGGCCGCATCTGGGCCGGCGACGTGGAGATACACGTGCGCGCATCCGACTGGCACCGTCACGGACATGACAAAGATCCGGCCTACGACTCGGTGATCCTGCACGTGGTAGACCGCGACGACACCGCCATCCACCGCCGCAACGGCGAAATCATTCCGCAGATGCAAATGGCATGCACCCCCGACTTCAACCGACGCTATGCCCGACTTGTAGAAACGGCCGACCGCGACCTTCCGTGCGCAGAAACCATAGTCGACATGCCTTCGGTCTACACCGCCGACTGGATCGACGCTCTCGCATTTGAACGTATCTATGCCAAAGCCGACCATATCAACCGGATACTCGACCGTTTCGGAGGCGATTGGGACAGCACCGCATACGTCACTCTGGCACGTTGCCTCGGCTTCGGACTCAACGGTGAGCCGTTTGAGCGTCTTGCCTTATCCGTGCCGCTCATGTTCATAGCCAAGCATTGCGACTCGCTTTTAACCATCGAAGCCCTCCTTTTCGGACAAAGCGGACTGCTCGACACCGCACGCGCCGACGACTACACGACACGCCTGCAGAAAGAATATGCATTCATGTGCCACAAATTCGGATTGCGCCGGCCACAGCCGCTGGGATGGAAAATGTCGCGCATGCGCCCCGCCAACTTTCCACACCGCCGCATCGCCACTCTTGCCGCCCTGCTTCACGATGCTCCGCGCCTGATGTCGCGGATACTCGAAACAGACACTCCGGACAAAGCAGCCGATCTCTTTACGGTAAACCTCACCGGCTACTGGATCAACCACTACACATTCGGCGCCCCATCGTCGGGAGCGACGCATTCACTGAGCCGCTCCTCAGTAGCGGGGCTGGCGATCAACGCAATCGCGCCATTGAAAATGGCCTATGGAATGGCCCACGACGATTCGCGCCTCACCGACGGCGCCATCGCCCTCCTGCAGTCGCTTCCGCCGGAGCGCAACTCGATCGTCGACATGTTCAAAAACACCGGCATCAAGCTTACCGACGCATTCAGCACTCAGGGAGTCATACAATTGAGGCGGGAATATTGCAATCCGCGCAAATGCCTATACTGCCGCATCGGACACCGAATGCTCGCGGCCCGCACGCCCCGCGACTGACAAAGAGGATTTGCCAGCGGCAATGATTGCACATCAGTCCCGGATAAATTTCACCACCCCGACACCGCCATCCGACATCACGACGCGCAGGAGATAGAATCCTTGTGAAAGACCTGTCAGATCAACGGCTGCCGCGGACTCCGTGCCACCGACGTAATGCCGGGCGACGACGCGGCCCGAAGCAGAATAGAATTCAACCGACACGATGCCTGACGGAGCCGAAAGCAACGCCTGATCAGATCCGGGATGATGGACGACACGCAACGACGGTGTTTCCTCTCCGACAAGCTCAAGACCCTGACTGCCTACCGTGAAATACATATTGTTACCTATCCGGCCATATGAAGCGGCATAGGCTTTAAAATAATAGAGATTTCCGCTTGACAGATAAAGCGACATGTCGGAATTCATATCGATGCTTTTGGTGTCGCCGGCCGCAACTCCGATAAATCCGCCGGGCACCTCATAGATGCCCTCACCGTCGGCATGGAACACACCGCCCTGCATGATTCCGGAGAAATAGCCCGACGAACACGACACCGTCACACGGAAACGCAGATCGGAAGCAGCCATCTGTGCGGGTGTCTGTTCGGAACCATCGAAACCTTCGGCCGTCGTCGACAGGACGGTATATTCGGTGGATTCGGCCGGAGCTGCCTCGACTGTCACTTCAAGACCCTGACTGATATTCCTCTCATGCGAATCGGCGAGATAAAGCATATATTTGCCGGGGGCAATGCCCGAGGGGAATTTTCCGACCCATTCAAATGTGCCCTTTTCACCTGCGAGCAGTTCGACAGATATCGGATCGGCAGTCCCTTTAAGTTCATCATCAAGTTCGAGCACGGGCATGACATCGTCGTAGAACTCCTCATCGGACGATACGTTGGCGAGCAGCGCCTGCAGGCCGAATTCCCGACCGGGATAAACCGGCGAAAGCAACTTCAGGCCGGTGGCACGCACGGTGGCGTCAGCAATGGGAGTGAACACAAGCGAGTCAGCGGTGACCGTGAGGCTTAGCTCGCGGATATTTGACATGTTCACCTCACAATCCCACCACACTCCGGTCGAATCCTTTACCGCGGGCGTAACGGTGTAAGTGCCGCTGTCGGGAAATTTTTCGGCCGACATTACGTATTTGATGAAGCCCTGTCCGGCATAATATCTCTGGGGCGTCGATTCCACATAGGTTACCGCACCTGAGCCGTCCGTGAGCTTCACGCCCATCGTCGCCGAAACCGTTTCGATGCTTTCGTTGAAAATGCCCCGCCTATCGAGAAACTTCACCTCGGCATAAGGGCGTGCATAGCTTGTGGCACTGGTGGCGAAATTGCTCAGGAAACGCATCACAGGAATCACATGCGAACCTTCGACGGGAGGCTGTATGCCCAAAATCAGCTGCTGGCCGAGATTATACCCGGCAGAACTGCCGCCGGTGCCCTGCTCGTCGGGGTCAAGAGCAATCAGGAGGAAAAATCCGTCGCTCAATCCGCCCCATCCCCAATTGATGTGGAAATAATCATCGGAGCGGTAACCGTCGCAAACGAAAGCATGGCTCCCTTCGTCGTTGGTGCCGGCATACATCACCGGGCGCCCCCCGGCGAGTTCATCGTAGATCATTTTCAGCCAATCCTTGTAATCGTAACAATCACGGTGCAATACACGGATGCCTTTGTCATAGTCGAAATAACGCACGAGCGACTTGGCTGCCGACGGATAATTGGCCCCTGAAGCACCGGCGTCGTATTGCATGCTCACGGATACTCCGCAATCAAGCATCAGACGGGCGACAGCGTCGACAGCATCCTGATCGGTGACTCCGGTGTAATTGTCAGCCATTTTATCCCATTGATAGGCAGAAGCCGAGAAATCGACCGAAACCTCATGACCTATGTGATATGGAGTGTAGCTGTGCGAGCCTCTGCCGGATGCGGGCCAGCCATGCACCTTCATCACCTGAGCCATGGCTGTGGCCACACATCCGGTAGGACAGTGTCTGTCATTCAGCTCGGGACACATGAGATTATATGGTGAAAGCTGATTCCATAAAGTCTTCACAATCGGATCGACGTCAGGAGCGCCCAAAACGACACCGGGATAGACATCATCGGTGGCCGCCGCCTCTCCCGTAGCCCACATCGCGATCTGCCGGCTGTACTGATCCATCCACCAACGCACATTCGGCGGCATCACATCCTGCGTCGGGAAGCTTCCCGTATCGGAATACCCGAGCAGAGCAACCGGGAAAGCGTCGTCGGCACTGACGAGCATGAAACCGCCGTCGGCCTGACTGTTGAATGCATAGAGCGTTGTCACACCACCGGCCTCGGCGGTAAAACACAGAGAGGGCAATCCGACTCGGGACACTACCTGTTTCATCCGGGACACAGGCACGCGTGCAAGCGCTTCGTCGGGAGTCAACTGACGGGCCGGGACATACTGAGCACAGCAAATCATCGCGATTAAGGGAAGAAGGCGCATTGTTTTCATGTTATAATGCAATGGAAAACGTTCATAAATAGTACAGTTATAGCATCGGAAGCTACCGGCTTCCAATGCTATAACACTTATCACCACCCTTATTGTTTTATCACGATCCCCGTTCGGGATGACAGCCGCCATCGAAACATCATCTGTCGCAGACCTATCAATGACGCCGTCACCATCCAGGAATCGACATGCATGACCCGGCTGGCAGCGGCCTAATTGTAGATAATCGTGTGCCACTCTCTTTTTCAGACAACGTGAGTGGATAGGATTCCGCATGCCACCGTCATATCCGGACGTGTCGCTGAGCGCTCTTATCAAAGATTATCATAATTTTTTGAAGCTTGAGATGTCAGAACCGACATTCATTTTAATGTGCAGACATATAACACGAGTGCTGAATATCATTCTTTTGCGCTTTTACAACATGTTTCTCCATCAGATGACTAATTGATAGTGCAAAGTTACAGAGTTTCAGATTATACAAATTATCGGCAAGTTAACTTGTGTTAATTATGTTACAATATGGTTACGATCAATGGTGATTGGTTTATAATAAGAAAAGCGACGCCGGACGTCGCTTTTCTTCATGCTGTCTGATTGTCAGACTATATCATATATCTTCCTCGATGGAGAAATCATCATCGTCGAAATCTATATCGTCAAGATCCGCGTCGGCGGCATCGGTTTCGGCCTTGGGTTCGGCAGCCGGTTTTTCAACTTTCTTCTTTTTGCCGTCGAGCTTCCCGTTCTTAAGGGCATCCATAATCAGCGCCTCAAGTTCGTCGGCAAGTTCGGGATTATCGTTGATCACCCGTTTTGCCGCATCGCGACCCTGAGCGAGTTTGGTTCCGTTGTAGCTGAACCATGAGCCGCTTTTCTGAATGATGCCGTATTCAACTCCAAGATCAATAATCTCGCTGCTCTTGGAGATTCCTTCGCCGAACATGATGTCGAATTCGGCACGCTTGAATGGAGGAGCCACCTTGTTTTTCACCACTTTTACCTTTGTATGGCGGCCGAATACGTCATCGCCTTCTTTAATTGCCGAGCTCGGCCGGATGTCGATGCGCACGGAAGCGTAGAATTTGAGCGCGTTGCCGCCGGTTGTCGTTTCAGAGGGTCCGAACATCACCCCGATTTTTTCGCGGAGCTGATTGATGAAGATGCAGCAAGTGTTGGTGCGTGAAATGGCACCGGTGAGTTTGCGCATTGCCTGCGACATGAGCCGAGCCTGAAGGCCTACGTTGCGGTCGCCCATATCTCCTTCGATTTCGTTTTTCGGAGTGAGGGCGGCCACAGAATCGACAACGAGTATGTCGATTGCGGCGGAACGGATCAACTGTTCGGCAATTTCGAGCGCCTGCTCGCCGTTGTCAGGCTGTGCAATCAAAAGATTGTTGACGTCAACGCCAAGCTTTTCAGCATAAAAACGGTCGAAAGCATGCTCGGCATCGATGATGGCCGCAATGCCGCCCGCTTTCTGAGCCTCGGCAATGGCGTGAATAGCCAGAGTTGTCTTACCGGAAGATTCGGGACCGAAAATTTCGGTGACGCGTCCGCGAGGAAAACCGCCGACACCCAACGCCCAGTTAAGGCCGATAGAGCCGGTGGGAATCACATCGACGTCTTCCACCACTTCATCGCCGAGTTTCATTATAGAACCTTTGCCGAAATTTTTCTCTATGAGCTGCATCGCCTCGCCCAGAGCGGCAAGTTTCGATGACCGTGGATCCACTTCCACTTTCTTTTTTGCAGTTTCTTTTTTTGCCATAATATTTTTTCGTTATTATTTTTCCTTAAACATCGCCGGTATGCGACATGCCATCGTCCACCGGAAATCACATTTGCGATTACAAAGATACGAGCCGCAGGGGCGACATGCATGCCCAGCATGTCAAAATAAACAAAAAGCCGCTTTGTTTCTTCAATTACAAATATACGAATAGTTTTTGATTATACTTAACCCGGGCAAAAAAGAAATCGGTCAAGGAATGACTGAAAAATCAGCATGCGGTTAACAATGGTTAAATTTCAAATCGCGACAAACTTTTTTCAAGACAAAGACGTTTTGAGTATAAAAAGCATAATTACTTTTTCCATTGCAAGAAATGTGATAATGATTGGTTTATTATCTAAGCGAGGAGACGTTGCGACAACGACCCCTCGTTTAATGTTTTATATGTGCGCCACTTCAACGCGCACGTTTATACACTCCGTGCTCAGTACGCAGTATATAGATACCGCGCGGAAGTGACATAAAATCCGATTCGGAGGCTTCGCGGATCAGGAGCACGCCAGCAGGGGTGTACACATCAGCCGGCCACTCACTTACAGTATCCTGCCCTATCTCATCGACCGCACCGGTGGCTTCGGGCACAACGACCGTAAGAACGGCATGATCGTCGCTTCTATGTGCCGGTTTAATATGGAATGTGGCCTTACCCTCGCTAAGAGCCGTTATAGCCAGATTAACGCGCCCGTTCTCCACGGAAACCACTCTTACGTCAGCCACCGAGGCCGAGGCACCATCGGTCGGAGTAATCACAAAGTCGGGATCAACATTTTCGTGCGCGGGCGAAAACGATACACTCGCCGCAGCGCTTGAAGCGTCCATCGTGACCGTAGCGGATTCTATTGATTCCACTATTGTATAAACCGGATTATATTCGCTCAGCAAACGGCTGTATTTGTCAAAAGATTCAGCGGGCACATAGAATTTTGCCTCGCCGCTAAGACCGCCCGCGACAAAATTACGGTAAGCGAACGGCGGCTCGGAGGACCGGAGTATGATCTGTTCCAGCGACGGGCATGCGGCGAAAGCATTCATGCCGACAGACTTGACACTTGACGGAATATCCAGCGATCTCAATTGATTTTGCATGATAAAACCTTCGGCATCTACGGCCGAAACCGGAAGTACGACGCCGTCAGCCGAAATCTGAGCGGGAACAACAATCTCCTCCAGCCCGGAATCGACCCCCATCATTGAAACCGAAGCGCCTCCGCCGGTAGCAGGAAGGAAGCCCACTCCGTCAATGGACACGCCTATACGGATGGGGTGCCGTTGCGATATCTGGCTATAGCCTTTGCGATAGCAAGCTTCGTAAGTGCCGAACGGCACATCCACCGCAGTCGGCTCGAGAGGAAACATCGCCTCCATCGGCCCAATGGTTCCCTGATAGCACAATATATTGGCAGTTGCCGCCACGGACGATGGCGGATAAAACGCCACACGCAATGTCATCGAACGATTTGTCTGATTTGTCTTGATCAAAGGAGTATGAGGCCAAATGTCGCCTTTAACAAGTGCCGACGGCATGGTCTGGGGATTGGTCACCTCAATGTTCTCATCATTGGTCCACACACTCAGCGGAGAGCCGTTTTTCACTTCAACACTAAATTCACGGTCAGAGAGTATATTGCCGTTGCTGTCGGCAAACCGTAAAGAATACACACCGGCAGGGATCAGACTGTTAGAGTTGTCGAAAACAGGAAAAGGGGAAGTCACGTATCCGCTTGCCTGAGCCGCCACAGTAGCGATATCGGAATCGAATGAAACGATGTCATTGCCGTCTGCGTCAATCATCGTCAATCTGAATGCATTGCCGACATAATCGGCGTAGCCATTGTTGACTACATAGAAATTCAAGGCTCCGGAAACGCCTTTATGTATATCATTGGTTTCGTCAATGCCGGCTATATGCACATCGGGGCTGTATTGCTCGGCCGGCAGGTTCGTGAACAGATATTGCCCGTCGGCCGTTACCTCGAGGTTCACATAATGCTGCCGCCCGGCATACTTCGCCGCAATGGTATATATCCCCCCGTCAGGACAATAGGCGGGATAAATCCGATAGATTCCCGCATCCAGCGGAATCGTGGCAAAGTCATAGCTGTAAGAATCGTGACGCAGCGCCATTGACGATGTGAACTGCTGCTTTGGCCAGAATGTCGACGTTGCCACGATACGGTCGGAAGAGTCCACAATCGCCGCTCCTATATCCACATTCTGAAGCATCACGCCGTTTGATTTGTAATAGACCGAGTATACGCCATCATCCACCCGGCTTATACCACCCGACATATCATCATTGACCACACCAGGATCCGCGCCCCGCGGCACAGCCACAACCATATCCTGCCCCCCGCTAAAACCACCGGAACCGCCGCCTATGCCCTGCTGGGCCGGATTGAGGGCGCTCAGACGGTAATAACCGTCGGACATTCCGCCCCATCCCCAGTTGACATGATACATACCCATAGGACGATATCCGTCAACCACAAAGGCATGACCGCTCGCGCCGCTACTGCCGCTATAATAAACCGGACGATTTAACCGCAGTTGCGAATAAATCATATTCTCCCACTGAGCCTGCGAAAAGTCCGCCCGATCATACAGTCGGGTGTATGTGCCGTCATAGCCGAAATTATTTATCAAGGCTCTCGGCACATTATTGCTATAGGCCGCGCTTGCCGAAACGCCATATCCCATCGACACCGACAGCCCGCACGCCACCATCAGTTTGCCCACCTGCTCAAGCTGCTGGTCAGTCACCGACGAAGGGTAATAATCAAACATATTGTCGAAGTCAAAGCTGTAGGCACCGAAATCAAACTCCACTTTATCACCATGACTGTCAACGCCTGAATATGACCTGAAACCGCTGCCTTCATAAAAACCTATACATTTCACCACCTGCGCCATGGCTGTAGCCACACAGCCGGTAACGCACGTGCTGGAACCGATCACCGGACAATATTGATTGTAGGGATAGGACTGATTCCACATTGTAGTCATCAAGGGTTCTATGGCAGCCCATTGCGCGTAATAATCCATTATCGTATTGCGCTCGCCTGTATCCTGTCCGGTAAGCGAAGATATCTCACCGTCATACACAGAAAGCATATACTGTGCTCCCGGAGCGATATCAGCCTCGGAAAACTCACCCGAAGCGACATCGGCCAGAACCGCATAAATCCTGTCATCACCCGACACAATGATATATCCGCCGGTACTCCGGTTAAAAGCATACCACGATCCACTCGGCGCAGAATAAGCAAGAGTATACACTGCACGGTCAGCATCGTTCTTCACATTCTTTGAAAAGATTCCGGAGTCGGAGCCAACAGCTCTGTCAAGAGCCTTCTGAGCCGAAATGCTCTTGGCCGATGCAACCGACGGCAAAGAAAAAACAACCAAAAGCAAAAAGAGGGCACGTATAATCATAAATTTACAATCTATGTGTTGTTGAGAAATTATTTTTACAAAGATACGATAAAGGGGGCGTTTCGCAATGCGAATCCGGAGGAGAGGAAATGATTTTTAGATGGCCGGAGGAAATTTCCATCGCGATTTCCCCAATGCCGGGAATGCACACCATGGGACGCGCCATCGGTGCGTCCGCATCCGCACGGCTCCATCATGCCGGGGATCCGCAGTGTTTTCAATCGACTGAGGCGGACGCACCGCCCCAAATCGCAATGTACGGACGCGCCATCGGTGCGTCCGCGCCCGCATGGCGCCATCACGCCCGGGAATCCGCTGTGCTTTCAATCGACTGAGGCGGACGCACCGGTGGCGCGTCCGTACAGGG
>CAJJOX010000053.1 GCA_905193485.1 uncultured Porphyromonadaceae bacterium
CACTTCCTGAGGAAGCTTGATGTCGGTGCCTCGGCCCGCCATGTTGGTAGCGATGGTCACGGTGCCCGCCTTGCCGGCGAGAGCCACGATCTCTGCCTCCTTCTGATGCAGTTTGGCATTGAGGACGTTGTGGGGGATATTGCGCATCTTGAGCATGCGGGAGAGTAATTCCGAGATCTCGACCGATGTTGTGCCTACGAGTACCGGGCGGCCGGCCGAAACGAGTTTCTGTATCTCGTCGATGACTGCGGCGTATTTTTCCTTTTTTGTCTTGTAGACACGGTCTTTGAGATCAAGACGTGCAACCGGACGGTTGGTGGGGATAGTGACTACGTCAAGTTTGTAGATATCCCAGAATTCACCGGCCTCGGTTTCGGCCGTACCGGTCATGCCGGCGAGGCGGTGATACATGCGGAAGTAGTTCTGGAGCGTGATGGTCGCGAATGTCTGTGTGGCGGCCTCCACCTTGACACCTTCTTTGGCTTCGATTGCCTGATGGAGCCCGTCGGAGTAGCGGCGGCCCTCCATGATACGTCCTGTCTGCTCGTCGACGATTTTTATTTTGTTGTCGTCGATCACATATTCGACATCTTTCTCGAAGAGAGTGTAGGCTTTGAGCAGCTGTGTGACGGTGTGGACGCGTTCGGCCTTGACGGCATAATTCTGCATTAGCTCGTCTTTTTTCTGGCGGCGTTCTGCAAGATCCTTGATCGTTTCGGTTTCGGATAGCTCGGCTGCGATGTCGGGCAGGACGAAAAAGTTAGGGTCGGCCGAGTTGCCGGTCAGGGTGTCGATGCCTTTGTCGGTGAGTTCGACAGAGCGGTTTTTCTCGTCTATGACGAAGTAGAGCGGCTCTGTGGCTTTCGGCATTTCGCGTGAATTGTCCTGAAGATAATAGGCTTCGGTCTGGAGCAGGATGTTTTTCATGCCTTCCTGACTGAGGAAGCGGATGAGTGCGCTGTTTTTCGGCAGACCCTTGTAGGCGCGGAACAGAAGAAGAGCGCCTTCTTTGCGCACATCCTTGTCGTCGCTGGCAAGCTTTGTTTTGGCTTCGGAAAGGATCTGGGTGACGAGGCGTCGCTGTGCATTGACAACCGTTTCGACGTTGGGGCGGAACATCTCAAACATCTGGTCGTCGCCTTTGGGGACAGGGCCGGAGATGATGAGGGGGGTGCGGGCGTCGTCGATGAGGACGGAGTCGACCTCGTCGACAATGGCATAATAGTGCTTGCGCTGTACCATGTCGCCCGGGGTGAGAGCCATATTGTCGCGGAGGTAGTCAAAACCGAATTCGTTGTTGGTGCCGAATGTGATGTCGCAATTGTAGGCGGCCCGGCGCTGTGGGGTGTTGGGTTCGTGCTTGTCGATGCAGTCGACAGTCGAACCATGAAACATATAGAGCGGACCCATCCATTCCGAGTCGCGTTTCGAGAGGTAGTCGTTGACGGTTACAACGTGGACCCCCCGTCCGGAAAGCGAGCGGAGGAATACCGGTAGTGTGGCGACGAGTGTTTTGCCTTCACCGGTAGCCATTTCGGCGATTTTTCCCTGATGGAGAACCACACCGCCGATAAGCTGCACGTCGTAGTGCACCATATCCCATGTGATTTCGTTGCCTCCGGCGATCCAATGGTTTTTATAGATGGCTTTGTCGCCCTCGATGGTGAGAAAATCCTTTCCCTGGGCGGCGAGATCCCGGTCGAGCTGAGTGGCGGTGACTTCGACGGTCGGTGAAGCGGCGAAGCGTGCGGCGGTTTCGCGCATTGTGGCAAACACCACAGGCAGGTGTTCGTTGAGCTTGTCCTCGATGGTGTCGAGTATGTTTTTTTCGCGACGGTCGAGTTCATCCCAAAGCGGCTGGCGTTTCTCGACTTCGATGGTTTCGACATCGCGCCGTATCTCATCGATGCGGTTTTGGTCGGCTTCGATTGACCGGCGGATGTCGGCACGGACATCGGTGATTTTCTGGCGTAGCTGATCGGCTGTCAGCTTTTCCATTTCCGGTCCGAGAGCTTTGATGCGGTCAACGATGGGTTTGATTTCCTTGAGGTCGCGTTGCGATTTGTTGCCGAATATTTTGCTTAAAAAAGAATTGAATGACATTTATGTTCTGTGTTTTAATTGTTTGCTGTCTCGATTCGGCCGAAAGAGTCATCAGGTGGCAAAATCGGGTGCAAAGATAGTGAAAATGGGCGAGATAGGGTAGCTAAAAACGCTAAATAATGAATATTGAAGTGCTGTTTTGTCTTAAAACAAGCCGACCGCAGGGCTGACTATTCCCTCTTTGGCATTGTCACATGGAAATGAGGGTTGGGTATATGCTCGTTTTCAACAATGTCGATCAGCCGGCTTACGATGTCGGGGTGATCGCAGGCTATGTCGTGGTCTTCGTGGAGATCGGTGGCAAGATTGTAGAGATGTGGCTTGCCGGATTTGACGATGAGTTTCCAGTCGCCTTCCCTTACCCCTATCTGGTCGGTTTCATTAAATTCCCAATAAAGGAACGGATGCGTTTCCTGCCCGGGTTGATTTAAAAGGGTGGGATAGAATGAAATGCCGTCAAAACGGTCGTCGGCAATGTCGGTGTTGGCGTAGCGGCCTGGAAAATCGGTGACTCCTGTGAGCCGAGCCATGGTCGGCATGATGTCATAAAAGGCAATCTGGAGGTCGGATGTACGTCCCGGCTCTATGGTACCGGGCCAGAAAGCTATAAATGGCACGCGTATGCCGCCTTCATGAATCTGGCGTTTGAGCCCTTGCAGTTTGCCGTCGCGGCCAAAGAATGTCGGATCGGCTCCGCCTTCCTCATGCGGGCCGTTGTCGCTGGTGAAAATGACGAGCGTGTTGCGGTCAAGTCCCTTTTCGCGAAGCAGTCGCAGTATGTCGCCCACATATGAATCGAGCCGTGTGATCATGGCCGCGAATTGCGCATGGGTGTGGGTGGTGGCGTTGTAACGGGATCCTTCTTGTCCGGGCCAGTTGAAATCGTCGGTGAACTTAGCCCTGTAGGAAGCCACGATAGAGTCATCGGGCTGCACCAGTTCGGCATGGGGAAGGGTGTAGGTGAGCAGGCCGAAGAACGGTTGATCCGCAGACCGGTCACTTAGCCATTCCATTGCCTTGGCGTGTATGATGTCGGCTGAATACTGCGGGCGTCTGTAATAGTCTGGGCCGAACATGGGATACCTGATGTTGTCTTCCAGGACAACCCGCACGGTGGCCGTGTCGCCGGCGACGCGGCTGAAACGGTTGAGGAAGTTAGGATAATAGAGATGGGCCTGGAACTGGCATATGTATCCGAAGAACTCGTCTATGCCGCGCTTTTCGGGAACGGAACGGGAGCCTTCATATCCGCCGGCCCATTTTCCGAACATGCCGGTGGTGTAGCCGCGGTCTTTGAATATTTCCGGAAGGATGACGTGTGTCGAATCGTAGGGGTGCTGTCCGACGACGGAGAAGTCGGTGTTCCGGCCATATCTGACGGTCGGCACGTCGCGCCAGTATTCCTTGTTGCCCCTCACTTCGCAGTGGCCGGAATGTTGTCCGGTCATGAGCGATGCACGTGATGGAGCGCTTACGGGGCTTCCGGCATAGGCTTGTGTGAAGCGTATGCCGTTGGCCGCCATGCTGTCGATGCACGGAGTGGATATATATGGTTGCCCGTAGCATCCGAGGTCACCGTAGCCCATGTCGTCGCACATGATGATGAGTACGTTTGGCCGGGCGTCCTGAACCGTATCCTGTTCAAGCGCGGTTGCGGCGACCGGAAGCGTCATTGTGCCGGCTCCTGCAAGAAGGAGCATTTTTTTTGTTTTCATTGTCGAGTTGGAAACAGGTGAAAGAGGAATGATTTTGGGGTGAGAGCTGAGAGCAGTAATGACGGGAACGATTACTGCAAGTGTCAACGCAAGTGCAGCGGACGGACAGAGGCTGCATTGGGTGACCTGATGCGGAGCACACGGGCTACGGTCGGAGCGATTGCACGAGCGTCGACAGTCATGTCGATGCGCTGGGGGGCAACGGCAGGAGAAAGAATGAATGCGGGGATGCGCGTTGCGTTGACGCGTTCCGACGGACGTGGCTTTTTTGTCTTTGCTTTGATGGATGTGGCACCTTCGTCGTCGGTGATCACCCATCCGGGATTTATCTCGATGATGACGTCGCCGCAGTGCTCGACCGAAGTGTTGCGTTTGAGAGCCTGTGGATTGTCGCCTGCGCGGGCGGCAAGGACATCGTCGATGGTGTAAACGTTGCATACGCCGGCCATGCGGGCGAGAAAATCGGCCACTTCGGTGCGGAATGAGGCAAGGTTGAGGTCGCGGTCGGCGATGAGTTTGCGGTTGAGGAAAAACTGCTTGTCATAGTAGCCCGAAATCCAGTCGCCGTTGCCGTGTGTGGCCATGAGATACATGTCGAGGAGCGACATGGCTTTGCGGATGGAGTATTCGCCTGTGGGAATGTTCCATCTGGCATCATCGGCCGGATGACGGTTCTCGGCGGGAATGCCGGTGAGGAATATGGTGGTGTTTCCGGTACCGGCGGCCCGGTCGGCGGCCTCGAAAAGTCGGGCAAGGTCACGGTCGAGGCGTATGTACATATCCATCGTTTCGCTTCGGCTCGCTTCGGCGGGGCTTACGGAATATGTGAGGTTGAGCATGTCGGTGGCCGGGTCGCGACCGAGTGACGCCGAAGTGATGATGTCGATGCCGAGATCCGTGACTTCGGTGTTGGCCATGGGCGTTGATTTGAATGCCTCGAACCGATCGAACTGCCGCTGCGGATATTGATGACGGAACGGATTGGAACGTTCGGAACGTGAAAGGAGCGGGTAGGCGTCCATGGGGAGCACTGGCTCCCATTTCATGGTGTCGAGCCGTGAATGGAGCGGATTGCGGTAGTTGCGGTTGGTGACCGCGCGGGGCATGTCTTTGTAGAATGTCGACGATGCCCAGTTGCCGGTATGGTCATAGATCCAGCATGCGCTGTTGGCTGCGTGACCGGCAGATATGATGGCGATCTGAGGGTCGGGAGCCAGACTATAGACAAGACCGTCGCCGTCGGAGTCGATGCGGAGTTCGTCGGCGATGGTGGACACTTTCAGCGCTTTTGGCGAGAATGTTTCGTCGGTGAAGTTGCCCATGCTTTTGGCATCGAGCAACACGTGTGAGGCGCGGTCGGTCGCTGGAGAATAGATGTGTCGGGCCGGAATGCCGTTCACCATGGGCGATGAACCGGTGTATATGATTGCTGTTGCGGCTGTGGGGTCGATTCCGGGGCCGTAGTCGACGTCGGTTAATGTGACGCCCGAACGCATGAGCCTCTTGAAACCGCCTTCGGTGAAGTGCGGCTCGAGGGCTGTCAGATAGTCGTCGGAGAGGCCTTCGACGATTATGCCTATGACCAGCGGCGAGCGGTTGACGGCGTTCTGTGCCTGAACGCTGAGGGCGGTCAGCAGAACGGCCATCACGTGTATCATCCGTGTCGGAGCCGTGTTATGTCGTCTTTCTTTTTTCACGTGATCTGATTATGATGAAAATGCTGCGGATGATGCCGGCAAGCATCATGGGCGGAAATGCCGGATTGCAGGATTGAACTCCGGATAAAAACAGCAATCCCAGCGAGAGAGTGGCAAGAGAGGAGGCGAGGAGGTATATGACGAGAAACCGTTGTGCGGCGCGCCGCCATATCAAGCCCGGCACGAGGAGGCACAGCGGATTGAGCCATAGCAGGAGCCAGTTGGGCGATGTCGCTTCATGGACGGAGATGAAGATTAGGAAAGCGATGATGCATCCAAGGATGCCGTATGTGCCGAAGAGGATTGAATCGAACCAGCGTGACCGGCGTCGTCGCGTGATGTCGAACCATGTGATGGCGCATGTGGCGATGAGCAACGCCGTCATTGCTGTCAGCGGCGTGAGCGGCCATGGAGTGGGTTGCGACAAGGTGCCATCGGGCGCGCCATGAACGAGAATGTGAGTCGAAGAAACGAGAGGCCGGGCGGGGGAACCGTGTGATGTCGGGATGACGGCGTCGGCTACAAGCTGTTGCATCACCACGGGGGCAAACATGGTTTCCCGCTGCGTGATGGTGCGGTCAACACCGCTTCCGAGACAAAGATCGATGCCGAACTGATACCAGGGATAATCGGCATGGAAGTGGCGCATCTCGTTGCGGAATGTCGGGCTCTGCCCGAGATCGGTATATTCTGAGGTGAATTGCAGCGGTTCGCCTATCGCACACTCGATCATGGCGAGAGGACGTGTGGCGCAATTGTCGAGCACGTAGTTATATCGATAAATGCGGTTTTCGGGAAGAAGATTCTCGTCGATGAGTCCGATAAGCCTGATCGATTGCGATGGCGTGAGGTCAAGGATCTGTTCCGTGACGCTGCGGCCTGCGGATGCATAGGCATTGAGAAACGTCGGTGTAGATGTGATGCCTATGGAATAGTCGGTTTCACCTTTGACAAACCGGTAAACAAATCCGGGGGAGGCGAAGTCGAAAACGCCCCAGTTGACTGTGATGTCAAGTGTTTCTGCCGGGTTTCCGTAGCGGTATTGGAGGCGGATGGCCGAATGACCCTCGAGTTCATATACCTCGGCTCCGGGCCCGCATGTGAGAAGGCTTATCGAAATAGCGCTGTCGGCTGCAACGGGTGTCGGCAGAAAGTGCCGTTGCGCCCTGAGCGCCGGTATGGCGGTCAGGACGCAAAGCAATATCGTGAGTGTGATGCGGTGACAGGGCATTGCCGACATCGTTGCTGATCACATGATGCCGCGCTCGCGGAGCTTGCACTGCCATGCCCATGCTGAGCGCATGGTGTCGTCAAGCGTGGAAGTCGCTTTCCAGCCGAGCACTTCGTTGGCGTAAGACGGATCGGCCCAAACTTTTTCGATGTCGCCTTCTCTGCGTCCGACGATTTTGTGGGGGACTTTCACTCCGGTGGCGCTTTCAAATGTGTTGATGAGTTCGAGCACCGATGTGCCACGGCCTGTTCCGAGATTGAATATCTCGATTTTGTCATCGGATGCGTTGTCAAGCATTCGCTCGACGGCAAGGACATGGGCTTTTGCAAGGTCGACCACGTTGATATAGTCGCGGATGCATGAGCCGTCGGGGGTGTCATAGTCATCGCCGAACACGCTGAGTTCCTTGCGTATGCCGATTGCAGTCTGAGTGAGGTAGGGGATGAGATTCTGGGGCACGCCGTTGGGGAGTTCGCCGATCTCGGCTGTGGGGTGTGCGCCTACGGGATTGAAATATCGTAGGATCACGCTTTTGAACGGTGCGCCGGAGTTGATCACGTCGGTGATTATTTCTTCGGAAATCTGTTTTGTGTTGCCGTAGGGTGAAGTGGCTTTTTTGATGGGTGACTGTTCGGTTACGGGGTTATGGTCAGGCTCGCCATAGACGGTGCATGACGACGAAAAGACAATACCTTTCACTCCATTGGGCCCCATAAGGTCGAGCAGGTTGAGGAGCGTATTGAGGTTGTTTCGATAATAGAGGATAGGCTTCTGCACAGATTCGCCGACGGCTTTGCTTGCTGCGAAGTTGATGATGCCGCGGATGTCGGGATAGTCGGCGAAAAGCTTTGTCAGGGCGGCCATGTCGGTGCAGTCGGCTTCTACAAAGTCGGGACGCAGGCCGGTGATGCGTTCTATGCCGTCGAGAACGTCGCGGCTTGAGTTGGAGAGATTGTCGATGATCACAACCGGATAGCCGGCGTTCTGGAGCTCGACCACAGTGTGGGAGCCGATGTAGCCGGTACCGCCGGTTACGAGTATTCTGTCTGTTTTCATCGTTTTGTTGATATTGGATTGAATTATATAATATGGTGCAAATATAGCGAAATAATTTTTAATTACCGCTTTGTTTGTCGAGAATCACGTGCATCCGGCAGTTGCGGCAGTCAAAATCGAGGCTGAAATTCATCGGGCCTGATACAAGATGCAACCCGGAAGGCCATTTTGCACCGTCGGGTGTTTGCAGGCAGCGGCCGAATTCGCGTCGCAGACAGTAGCGTGTGGTCATTACGCACAGCCGATCGTCGGCTTCTGTCAGCTTTTTTGAGCCGGTTTCAAGAGCCGGACTGATAGAGGTCACGTTGTGATCGGTGTAGAATTGCCGGGCAAGCCGGTTGGCCACATTGTCGTGATAAGTCAGTGTCGCGGACGGGAACGGGACGTCCGGGTTCTCGTGACGCCTTAGCGGGCGCCGGTGCGACAGGCGTATCTGGCGCATGAGGGCATCGGTGGCGCGACGCCTGATATCGGCCAATACGGAGCGTGGAATGAATGTCGGTCCGGCGGTATCGGTGATGTCAGTGACGCGGAAGTCGGTGTCGCCGGTTTTTGACAAGACGTCGCGCCGGGTCGCAAGCTGGTCGGTGTGAGCCGGTCGCAGTTCGATTGCGGTCGCAACCGTGCAGCTGTGTGACGCACCGTCGGTGATGTCGACAGCTATGCCTGAAGGTGTAAGCCGCAGCGTGAGATTTACGTCGATGAAGCGGCGGACGGTATCGGATTGCTCGAGGCGTGAGTTTAGCATGCGGTCGGAATTGCGATAGAGCGTTGTTCCGGCCGGAATGACGGGCGCAGGCTGTGCGGCGAAAAGGATGTTGCCGTCGACCCGGTTGAGCCGGAAACCGTGGTATAGGCGCGAGGCATCGAAGAAACCGAGGCCGTCGCCGTTGGCAAGCTGTTGCGTGAGATTGGCGGTGATGCGTCCCCGCCGGCATGACAGCACTTTGCCGACCGGCAAGCCGATCCATTTCGGCGTGTCGACGGATGCCATCCGGTATTCGGGCCGTGGTCCGGTAGTGAAATATGTCGTGAAGCCACGGTTGAAGCTGCGCGACGGGTCGGGTGTGAACGACAGTTCGGTTCGTCCGAGCGACGAACGGGCGTAGAGTTCGGGATGTGAGTCGATAATGGCGTCGAGCCGTCGGCGGTAATAGGCCACAATGTTTTTCACGTAGCCTGCGTCTTTGAGCCGTCCTTCGATCTTGAATGATGAAATGCCGGCCTCGAGCATCGGCTCAAGAAGATCGGAGCGGTTGAGGTCGCGCAGCGACAACAAGTGCTTGCCTTCAATGATAATGTTGCCTTGGCTGTCGATGAGATCGAAGCGGTGACGGCAAATCTGCGGACATTCGCCGCGGTTGGCGCTTCGGCCAGTCGTGGCGAAGCCGGCCTGGCAGTCGCCGGAGTAGCTCACGCACAAGGCGCCATGGACAAATGCCTCGAGCGGCACGTCGACAGCGTCAGCTATCTGTGCCGTCTGCTCGAGCGTGAGCTCACGCGGAAGCACGAGTTGCGAGAAGCCGGCGGCTTGCAGAAATGCCGCTTTTTCGGGCGTGCGTATGTCGCATTGCGTGCTGGCATGCAGCTCGATAGGGGGAATATCCATGCGCAACAAAGACATATCCTGAATAATAAGAGCATCGGCGCTACGCCTGTAGAGTTCGCCAATGAGGCGCTCTATCGATTTTATCTCATCCTGATAGACAAGAGTGTTGACGGTGATGTAGATGCGGGCGTCGAAACGGTGTGCGAAGTCGATGGCGCGGCTGATGTCGTCAAGCGAGTTGGCCGCGGCTGATCTTGCGCCATGGGAAGAGGCTCCCATATAAACCGCGTCGGCTCCGTGGCGTATGGCATCGATGGCGATGTCGGCAGTGCGTGCCGGAGCAAGCAATTCGATGGCTTTTGGCGTATTGTTGCGTGCAGTAGTCATTTCACTCGTGATTTCCGTGTGCAAAGGTAGTGATTTATATTTTTGACGCAGCCTCTTTTTTGTGGCATAAATGAAAAATGCGTACCTTTGTGGAAAACAAATTGAAGTATGATAATCGACTCGATAGTATGGGACGTGAATCCCGATCTCTTCAGCGGACCTATAACGGTGAGATGGTATGGACTGATGTTTGCCATCGGATTTCTGGCCGGTTATGAGATTGTGGCCAGGATGTTCCGCCATGAAGGCGCTCCCGAGCGGTGGCTCGGCATCCTGCTTCTGTGGACAATGGCCGGTACCATAATCGGTGCCCGTCTGGGACATTGCTTTTTCTACGAATGGGATTTCTACGGAACTCATCCCGAAGAAATAATAAAGGTGTGGAAAGGCGGACTGGCAAGTCATGGCGGTGCTGTCGGTGTGATAATCGGTGTGCTATGCTTCTCCCTGTTCACCACTCGCCGCAGTCCGCTCTGGACGTTCGACCGCCTTGTGGTGCCCATCGCTCTCGTGGGGGCGCTTATCCGGCTGGGTAATCTCTTTAACTCCGAGATATTCGGTGGACCCACCGATCTGCCATGGGGAATGATGTTTGTCAATTCAAAGGAATGGCATGAGATGTATGAGGGTGTCGCCTGTCACCCGACGCAGATTTATGAGGCGCTGTGCTATCTGGCGCTGTTCGGACTGCTGATGTGGATGTACTGGAAACGCAATGCCGAAGGCCGTCCCGGACTGATATTCGGTGTTTTTCTGATCGGTGTGTTCCTGTCGCGGTTCATGATTGAGTTTATCAAAAACGATCAGGTCGATTTCGAACAGGACATGATGCTCAACATGGGGCAATGCCTCAGTATTCCGTTTGTGCTCGCCGGTATATTTTTCGTGATCCGGGCCATGATGCGTCCGGCTGTTCATCTCAGTTTCCCGAACCGTTATGCCGATGAGGACAAAAGCAAAAATAAGAAATGAGCGAAATATATTTTATAACAGGAATTGATACCGATGCCGGGAAGAGCTATGCGACGGGTTATATGGCCCGCGAGATGGGTCGGAGCGGGCATCGCGTGGTGACGCAGAAATTCATTCAGACAGGATGTGTCGGCAGCTCGGAAGACATAGAGCTGCACCGCCGCATTACAGGTACCGGAATGCTTCCGGAAGATCTTGACCACACCACGGCGCCTGTAATATTCAGTTATCCGGCCTCGGCACAGCTTGCCGCACGTCTCGACGGGCGCGGGATTGACCTCGGCGAGATCGACCGCGCCACACAACGCCTTGCAGAGCGTTATGACACGGTGCTGATAGAGGGCGCCGGCGGTCTGATGGTTCCTCTCACCGACCAATTCATGGCCATAGATTATGCCGCCACAAGGAATTTGCCCGTGATGCTCGTGACCAACAGCCGCCTCGGATCGATCAATCACACGATACTCTCACTCGAAGCGATCAAGAGCCGCGGCATAAGATTGCACAGCGTGCTATACAACACATATTTCGACTCAATTGACGCGACGATTGCAGCCGATACACGCGCATTCATCGAACGCTATGTGAAGCGTCATTTCCCCGGTTCACTAATCATAGATATACCTGTCATTGAACTTTGACCACATCTATGTTACACTCTTTGATACCATCGATCTCAATAAGTAAAGAAATCATAGCCGAAATGCCGATGGCCGAATATCATGGCGATATCCATGTTGTGGACACTGCTGCCGATGTGCGGTCGGCAGTGCGTTATCTCTCACGTAACGCCATCGTGGGATTCGATACGGAAACGCGGCCTTCATTCCGCAAAGGCCGCACTCACAATGTGGCTCTGGTGCAGCTTTCGGCCGACGATTGCTGCTTTTTGATCCGTCTATGCAAAACCGGTTTCACCGCTCCGCTGCGAGATTTTTTCGAGAATGAATCTGTTGTCAAAGTGGGGCTGTCGGTGAAAGATGACTTTCACGGGCTGCAGCGTCTGGGTGAGTTTAATCCGTCCGGCTTCATCGAATTGCAGGAATATGTACGCGCTTTCGGCATCCAGGACAAAAGCCTGCAGAAGA
>CAJJOX010000054.1 GCA_905193485.1 uncultured Porphyromonadaceae bacterium
GACACTTTGTCGTAGGAATCCAGAGCGTCCGCGGGATCGGGGGTGGCGTCGTCGAATTTTTCAGCGTCGGCAAAGTTGCGTTCTTTGAGTTCAACGATTTTCTGCATCAGCGGGTGTGTCAGGTGATGCTTCAGATCGGGATTGTCATTATAGAAATTAGCCATGGCTATGGTGTTTACTTAGAATTCTTTTTATAATATTTAATGAGTTTGGGGATCACATCTTCGGCATTGCCGTTGATCACGAAGTCGGCTATGGTGTTGATCGGGGCGTCGGGATCGTTATTGATGGAGATGATGATCGAGCTATCCTGCATGCCGGCGATATGCTGGATCTGACCGGAGATGCCGCAGGCGATGTAGAGTTTAGGACGAACGGTGACACCGGTCTGGCCAATCTGACGGGCGTGTTCACAGAAACCTGCGTCGACAGCCGCACGCGATGCGCCAACCTCTCCGCCAAGAGCTTCTGCAAGCTTATAGAGAAGATCGAAATTTTCCTTCGATCCCATACCGTAGCCTCCGGCTACAATGATCGGAGCGTTTTTAATATTGATTTTCGACTTTTCGATCTGTCGGTCGATGATCTCTACAACAAAATCTTCATCCGACACATATTTCTTTGGATCGAGATCGATCACTTCTCCTTTATGTTCCGGATTGAACACCTCTTTCTTCATCACGCCCTCGCGCACGGTAGCCATCTGCGGGCGGCATTCGGGATTGACAATCGTAGCAACGATATTGCCGCCGAAAGCCGGACGGATCTGATACAGGAGATTTTCATATTCCTTGCCTGTCTTGGGATCTCTGTGTGGACCGATCTCAAGCGATGTGCAGTCGGCGGTGAGTCCGCTGTGGAGGCACGACGACACGCGTGGACCGAGGTCGCGTCCTATACAGGTTGCACCCATAAGGCACACCTGAGGCTTGATCTCGCGGAAGAGATTGATGAGCACTGCGGCATGGGGATTGGATGTATAGGGATAGAGTCGCTTGTCGGCCACCTTATAGACGACATCGGCTCCATAAGGGAATAGTTGTGTTTCAACACCGTCGAGATTGTCGCCAATCACCACGGCTTCCAGTTTCACGCCGAGCTCCGAAGCGAGCTTACGGCCCTTGGTGAGCAGTTCGAGGCTGACATCGGCAACTTTGCCGTCCTCAAACTCGCAATATACTATCAGGTTGTTCTGGTCTGTCATGATTTTAAAGTTTGATGGTTGATTAGCCGATGGTGTGGTTGGCGATGAGTTCCTTGATGAGCTCTTCTATCTGCTGGTCGTCGTTGTCGAGGCAACGCGATTCTTTAGCGGTGAAAACCACATTTTCGATTGTCTTGACCTTTGTAGGCGAGCCGGGCATACCGATCTGTGCGGGATCTGCATCGACGTATGCAGCGCCCCATTCGGCGATATTGAGGTATGGCCGTTTTTCCAGAGGTGCCTGTTGCTTATCGGGGCGGCCGGCCTTTTCTGAGGTCGACGCTGCATATTTGTATTTCTGAAGAAGCATTGCGTTGCGCGGACGGCATTCCGCTGCCGAGCCGTTGACGGTGACCACGCAAGGCAGTGGCGATTTCACCACTTCGAATCCGTTTTCAAGACGCCGTTTCACTGTCACATGACCGTCTTTGAGATCAAGGATCTCTTCAGCGTAGGTCACCTGGGGCAGACCGAGTTTTTCTGCGATCTGAGGTCCCACCTGAGCGGTGTCACCGTCAATAGCCTGACGTCCGCCGAGAATAATGTCGTAATTGCCGATTTTTTTTACTGCCTGAGCAAGCGAATAGGAGGTGGCAAGCGTATCGGCACCGCCGAGCACCCTGTCGGTAAGCACGATACCGCCGTCGGCGCCACGGAACATTGCTTCACGAATCACTTCGGCCGCACGCGGAAGACCCATGGTGAGAATGGTCACTGTTGAACCGGGATTGGCATCCTTAAGACGGAGCGCCTGCTCGAGTGCGTTTAGATCCTCAGGGTTGAAGATAGCCGGGAGAGCGGCGCGGTTGATGGTTCCGTCCTCCTTCATAGCATCTTTGCCCACGTTGCGGGTGTCAGGCACCTGCTTGGCGAGCACAATGATGTTTAGACTCATATCTTTTTATGTTTTAAAAATTAATGATCGATTTATGGTTTTCGACCTACAAAGATAGAAAAATCTTTTATATTTTTCAATTTTATTTACTTTCCTCTTGGCCATCAAGCCATTGCGTCGGACACAGCTTTTATTGGAAAAGTGTGGCGGCAAGAGTATCCGATTGCTGCTCAATACAAACGCGTATGCCCTGCAGATAAGCATCCGCCGCATCGGAACCGATCTGAGTCCTGATGGCATACTCGCGTGCCCGCAGATCAAGCAACTCATTGCGTATGGCATCATTGGTGCGGCAACGTGAAAGCATGCGTGATGCAGCGCGAAATCCGAGATCGTATGCTTTGTCACATCCTTCGCCGACATCGGCATGAATATCGGTCACCGGACGGTCGACCGGCTCGTCAGGCCTGCCAGCACTCGCTACCGGAGCGGTTGCGGAACCCCCGGCAGGAGAGGGAGAGGGTGACGGCAAGTTTCGGGTGGTTAGCGCGACTGCTGCCGTAGCATCATATGCGTCGGTATAGTCGTTGGTTTCACACGACATCATAACTGACGAAACAAAAACGGCGACCGTTGCAAATGTTTTGCTATAGGGGAATGTCGGTATCATATAATGGTCATTGCTATTTTGGCACATGCCTCTGCATCAGCCAAGGCATTATGATGATTTGAAAACGGTATGCCGAGAAAATCGGCCACATATGGAAGACTCCGCGACGGACATAATGATTTGGGGATGATGCGCCGCGCCGCCTCAAGCGTGCAGAAAAACGGCAGATCAGGAAATTCCATGCCATAGGCACGCGCTGATGCACGAAGACAACCGACATCAAAACGGGCATTGTGGGCCACAAGCGGAAGGCCGCCGATGAAACGCTGCAATTCAGACATGATAGCTGAAAACGTCGGAGCTTCATCCGTGTCGGCACGGCTCAACCCGTGAATCTCTTTCGTGAAACGGGTGATGTAGAAATTGGGGGTGGGTCGGACGAGGCGGTAATACGTTGCGGTGATCGACCCGTCGATCACTTTCACCGCACCCACCGCGCACACGCTTGTCGGGTATTGATTGGCCGTTTCGACATCGATTGCAACGAAATTATCCATCTTTCAGTTTTGAGGCGGATTATTTTCGGAAACCATGGATATTATTGCCGACTTCACCACATCCATCAGCCATCGTGGTGTAGAGGTAGCGCCACAGATTCCTATACTCCTTGCATCCGCAAGCCATTGCGGATCAATCTCGGAAGCGTTGGCTATTAAATGTGTGCGGGCATTTGCATCGTGACACCGGTCAAAGAGCACGCGGCCGTTGCTGCTTTTCTTGCCGCTGACAAAAATAACGACGTCGTGGGCTGTCGCAAAGCGCTGAAGTCCTTCGACACGGTTGGCAACACGCCGACAGATCGTGTCGTGACACTCTACGGAATCCGGTTTTTCAGCCTTTGACTTTATTCGCGCGCACATCGACCGATATCCGTCAAGCGGCATGGTGGTCTGTGAATACACCGCCACCGGCCGCGAAAAATCAATACCTTCGAGCGTATCGGAATCTTCCACCACTATGGCATTGCCGTCGGTCTGTCCCACAAGTCCGTTGACCTCCGCATGCCCTGCCTTACCATATATCACTATCTGCGGAGGGACCGGAGAATCATAACGGGCTTTGATGCGTCGCTGGAGAGTCAGGACTACAGGACATGTGGCATCGATGATCTCTATATTGTTACGCCTGGCTGTGGCGTAAGTCGACGGAGGCTCGCCATGAGCCCGTAGAAGCACTTTGGCATCATGGAGTCCGGCCAACTCCTCATGTGAGATTGTAATGAGCCCTTTCGAACGCAGGCGCTCCACTTCATCGGAATTATGCACTATATCCCCAAGACAATAAAGGGGCATATCGGCGACAAGTTCGGCCTCGGCTTTGGAAATAGCCGATGTCACACCGAAGCAGAAGCCCGAATCGCTATCGATTTCAATGATTGGTGTCACGAGGCTGCATCAATGTTTCACAGGTTATTGACAATATCCTCGTAAAGCCCGAGCAGCCATTGATTCTGATCGGCGATGGCCATGGTGGAGTTATCAAGCACAATGGCGTCATCGGCACGGCGCAAAGGACTCTCCTCTCGTGTTTCATCTATGTGGTCACGATTGATGACATTGGCAAGCACTTCTTCGTATGTCGTGGCCACACCCTTATCGATCAGTTCCGAAAAACGGCGTTGCGCGCGGGTCTGAGCCGAAGCATTGACAAACACCTTCATCTCGGCATCCGGGAACACTGTGGTGCCTATATCGCGGCCATCCATGACAATACCTTTTTCACGCCCCATCTGCTGCTGCATGGCGACAAGCGCATGACGCACAGCCGGAATAGCGGCAACGGCCGATACGCAATTGCTCACCGCCATCGACCGTATTTCATTCTCGACATTTTCGCCGTTGAGCATGGCAAACTGTTTTTCGTCATCGCGACCGAAGGTCACTTTTATTTGTGGCAGAGCTTCAATAAGCGAAGCCGCATCCATAGTCTGATCAGGGCGTATCATGCCGTGGCGCATAGCGTAAAGCGTTACTGCGCGATACATTGCGCCGGAATCGATATATTTATATCCGATTGTCTTGGCCAGCTGACGGGCCATAGTGCTTTTGCCCGACGAGGAATAGCCGTCGATGGCAATTGTGATTAACGGTTTATGATTAGTCATAATATAATTGAATGTCGCATCCGGGAAACAGACGCTGTTATTGCAAGAGTTCGGTGAGATTGGTTGAGATGTTTAGCATGAATGTCGATGCGCCGCTGTGTGGCTGGGCAAAAGCTATACCGAACTTAAATGAGCTCACATTAAGGCCGGCGCCGATAGAAAATCCCGAAAGGAAGCTGCGCGAATACGTGCTCATGTCCGTCCGCGTCTTATAATTGTAGCCGATGCCGATATGGAATTTTTCCGACGGCACGAAGTCAGCGGCGAAAATCAGATGACGAAAAAGATTGGACGTAAACGACGACTTTATCTCAAACTCATCGTCGCTGCTCCCGTCACCGGTTTCATAATATGGCAGCTTCCATTTGGTGAGATTCCAGGCAGTCACCGAAAAACGTATCGGCAGCGACCCGAACGATTGGGTCCAGCCCAGACGCAAATCCACAGGCAGCCTGTCATATCGGTCCTGAAAACGTTTCACCTGACCGCCGAGATTGGCTATGACCGCCGAAAGCGAAAGATCGCGTTCGGGATCGTAATAATTGACACCCAGATCCGTGGCAACTGCAAATGCCGAATAATCGCCATATGAACTATACAGAAACTTAAGCGCGATGCCGCCACGAAGCCGTTCTGTAATATCGTGGGAGTAGATTCCGTTGATATTTAAATCCTTAGGGGAAAAATCGCCCGTGATATTCCCCATTTCGTCTGCCCCGGTCATCGATCCGTAGCCATAATATTGCACTCCGACAGCCCAGGCTCCGTGCTCCGAAGCCCGAGTCCCGAATTTGACGCCTGCAAAATTGGCATCGGCTATATATCGCATATAATTGACCCCGATCTGCATATTGAATTCAGGACCGAGAAGCGCCGGATTCTGGTCAACGGTGTTGATATCGTCGTCAATATTTGATATGTTTATTCCACCAAGGCCGTAGACACGTGCCGACGAAGGTATATTCAGAAAATTATATGCCGGCGATCCGTCGGAGGCCACTGCCACCGATGCTGTTGCCGCTAACGCGGATATCGCCATAACACGTAGATATTTGTTTCTGATCATTGCGGATATGAAGTGTGATTGACACATATTATTGTAAACGGCGACCTTCAGATGATATTATGCCCCGGATAGCTTTTTTATCACGTTTTTCAACCTATGCTACCCTCTCTATATGTCAAGATCACGAGTCAATTCTTAAATTATAGTTAATTTAAATGCTGAATTTGTCAACAAAGATAAAACAATAATAATCATTCCCAAAAACTATTCGGCACATTTGCGGGATTCATGGTCAGATTCTATTTTTGCCGGCATAAAAGCCAATAATTATCCCTGCATAAGGAGTATCTTTTCATGAAAAATCGTTTGCAATTCAATTTGTCGATTGCCCTTTCCGCTTTGTTTTTTTCATCGCTGACCGTTTCGGCTCAGTATTCCCGTATGGTGGGTTTTATCCGTCCGGGGGAACAGCAGCCGGTAGGCGCTTATCTGCTCGATTTTGTGGACGTATTTCCCAATTTCCCAAATGGAGAAACAGCCCTGAACAGCTTCATCAACAACGAGCGTGTTTATCCGCGTGACGCTTATGAGGCCGGCATCCAAGGTCGTGTAACCTGCTCTTTCATCATCGACACCGATGGCTCCATAAGCAATATCACCATTCTCCGTGCGCCATGTCCGAGCCTCGGCATGGAAGCGGCTCGAATCATCAGCAATATGCCACGGTGGGAAAGCGCCAGAATTGGCAACGAAAAAGTTCCTGTGCTCTACAGGCTCACAATTCCTTTCCGGCTATGATCTGAGCCTTTTTTTACAAATCATTTCCGTCACCTTTATTATTCCTTTATCCCGACCCGTCGCCACATACGCGGATGTCAGGCCACTTTGCGCAAACGGTCATTGTAGACTCTTGACGATATCCGCCTGTAGGCTATGTATACAGCCGCACCCGTTATGGCCCAACTGATTGGATAGATCGAGAGCAACAGACTGAAATCGGACACTGACGCGCACACGGTATAGATCCACACAAGACGTAGCACACATGTGCCGAACACCGTAAGCACCATCGGTGTCATCGAATAGCCCAGACCGCGAAGAGCCGACCCGCTGATCTCATAGCTCGAGGCCATAAACTGAAGCAACAACACATAATGCAAGCGTATGATCCCGTATTCGACAACGGTGGCATCCGATGAAAAAATGCCGAGAAAGAAACGGTCTTGCCATACTATCAACAGATTGGCCAATCCTACACCCACGACACTCATGATCATGCACAATCTGAACGCTCGCCGGCAACGGTCATATAGTCCGGCGCCATAGTTCTGACTGACAAACGCTGTCGTCGCCTGACAGAAGGCCACCATGATAAAATAGCAATACACTTCATAGTTGAGCGCTGCCGCCGATCCGGCCACGGCATTCGATCCATAACGGTTGATCGCCGATTGGATGAATATATTGGCAATCGAAAACACCATACCTTGCAGGCCGGCCGGAACACCGATCTGGAGCATCTGCCGCATCTGCGTGGCGTGCAGCCGCACCTTACGGAACGACAGCCGGAAAGGATCACTCTCCTTAAGCAACCAACGGGTTATGAACGTGGCATTGATCACATTGGCCAGCACCGTTGCGATTGCCACACCCGACACCCCCATGTCAAACTTTATCACGAGCACGAGATTAAGCAGCGTATTGGCTAAGCCGGCCACCACCAGACTGTAAAACGGCCGGCGCGTATCACCCATGCTGCGCATGATTGCGGCGCCGAAGTTATAGACCATCATGAACGGCATGCCGAGGAAAAACAGTTTTAGATATTCAGTGGCAAGTTCTATAACATCATGTGGTGTGTTCATCAACTCAAGCAACGGACGTGCAAGCAGCATCCCGAGCACAAGCAGAAAAACACCGCTGCCCACGGCTATGGCCATCGACGTAGCCACCGCCTTGCGTATACCTGACTCGTTTTTACGACCTATATAATTGGCTATAACCACATTCGACCCGATTGAAATCCCGATAAACAGATTGATCAGAATGTTGATTATAGCCCCGTTACTGCCGACGGCCGCCAAAGCCTGATGCGAACAATAGCGTCCGACAACTATCACATCGACAGCGTTAAACGACTGCTGAAGCACCCCGCTTGCCACCAATGGCAACGAAAAGAGAAGAATCTTCTTAAACAAAGATCCGCTCAGCATGTCTATCTTTACTGTTGATGAACCCGTCATAATAATTCTTTTTCCACTTTCTGCTATTCTTAGACCTAACTGCCGTTTCGACCCGCAAAATTACCTATTTTATACTGCAAAGAGGATTAAATGTTCATTAAATGTTTATAACTATTCCCTGACGACTAGCTTTATATTTGGTAATGACCACATTAATCATTAAATTTGCATCGGATTGTGAAACCGGAAAACAAACCAGTGCAACTGAATCTCATCAATATTGTCATTCCGGCCTTGACCGCACTGAACGTTGCAGCCTGCGGTCGGGGCTCTTCGACGTCTGCCGACAGTGTGGCCTCCGATTCGGTGGCATGCTCCGGTACGCCCGAAACCGAATGGCTTCCCGACACGGTCTTTCCATCGGCTTCCGTGGTGAAATGCAATGTCGAAATAATCGACAAGAATATCGATGGCCGGCCTGAATCCATAAAAGACCTCTACACCGCCACACCGGGATCTTTCACTTTCCGCAACGGATCACTCCGTGACGCCAACTTCGGCGGCACTCTCAAAACGGCTCCGACATCCTTTGAAATCGACTGGCAATTTGATACCGACGAAGACTACACGCCCACAAAATACGGCATATGGGGCGGAGGAACCGGATGGACCGGCCAGCCGCTTCTTGTCAACTGGCCCGACTCTTGCCTGCAACGTTTTGCCGATGCCGGGCACCCTGCGTCCGCCACTGAAGTAATAATAGGATCGCTATCCGGTCGCGTTTATTTCATTGATTTCGCAACCGGGAAACCTTCGCGGGAGGCCATCAACACCGGCAACCCGATCAAAGGAACTCCTTCACTTGACCCCACACTCAACGGCAATCTATACGTCGGGCAGGGCGTCACCTCCGGTTTTGACGTGTCGGCTCTTGTCCTCGATCTAAGCACGATGTCTGTCAGCCACAGCTTTGGACCCGACCCAAAGGCACCACGCCGATGGCATGCCTACGATTCGTCACCCGTCAGAGTCGGACAGTTTCTCTTCCGTCCCGGCGAAAACGGCACATTATATAAATATATGATCGGCAAAGGGACATTGTCACTACATTCGGCCTTGCGATATACGATTAACGGCTACGCACCAGGCATCGAAGCATCTATGGCTATTTACCGAAACTATGGCTACATAGCCGACAATGCCGGAAATGTGATCTGCATCAACATCTCCGACCTTCAGCCTGTATGGCGATATAAACTTCCTGACGACACCGACGCCACGCCAGTAGTTACAGAAGAAGCCGACGGCACTTACATCTATACCGGATGTGAGGTAGAGCACGAAGGAATAACTGAAGCGGTCTTTGTCAAGCTCAATGCACTCACCGGCGACCTCGTATGGAGCAACCGCATCCCGGCGCAACGCAAAGACATCGGCGAAAAACATTTCGACGGAGGCTTTTACGCTACGGCGCTGCCCGGTCGGGGCAACTGCTCCGGCCTGATATTCTCCAACTGCGTACAGAACACCGACTGCTCAAACGGATCACTCTTTGCTTTCGACCGGGCTAACGGAAAAACTGTCTACTCAACACCCCTGCGCTACTACGCATGGTCATCGCCCGTGGGATTCACCGATCCCGACGGTAAATTCTACATCATCACCGCCGACTGCGCCGGCAACATCTATTTGATCAACGGCATCGACGGCAAAATAATCCATCGCGCTTCGGTGGGCGCCAACTTTGAATCATCGCCCGTAGTATCAGGCAACAGTTTTGTTGTCGGCTCCCGGGGCAAAACCATCTACAAAATCACACTGAAATGAAACTCCGACTCCTCATCTTTTCAACAATCATCTCATTTCTTTTCTGCGATATTTCAGCAAGATCAATCGATGCAAAACGAGGCGTAGTTGCCGACGGATATAATTTCTGGCTCTATGAACCCGATTCCGTCAACACCGAATCACCCAAGCCTCTTGTGATTTTCCTTCACGGCGCAAGCCTCTGCGGCAATGATCTCAACCGCGTCCGGCGCTATGGCACCATCGACGCAATCGAACGTGGACGCGACATCGACGCCTACGTCATTGCCCCGCAAAATCCCGGCGGCTCCTGGAATCCACACAAAGTGATGAACATTGTCGATTGGGTGATGGACAACGGACAGGTCGATTCAACCCGTATCTACGTCATCGGAATGAGCCTCGGAGGCTATGGCTCGATTGATGTCGCGGCGGCATATCCTGATCGCATCGCCGCAGCAATGGCTTTCTGCGGTGGGGGCACATCATCCAACATGTCCCGGCTCAATGAAGTGCCGCTGTGGATCGTACACGGCACTGCCGACCGTGCCGTTTCCGTCAAAGAAAGCGACAAGGTTGTCGACGCCATGCGTCTTTCCGATCCATCGACCCCACGACTTATCTACGACCGCATTCCCGGGATGAATCATTCCCAACCGGCTCGATTCTTCTATATGCCCGAATCCTACGAGTGGCTTTTCGCTCACAGCCTCACCGACGAAGGGCGTCCTTGTGTTGAAGGATTCGACATCAGATCCGGAGCCAAATCGGCCTATCTCGGGCTCACCCACAATCCGTCTAAGTCCAAGTCTATAAAATCTGCTAAAAAGAAACGCGGTTCCTACACAAAACGCCATCATCGAAAATCAAAAAAGCGCTCTCGCTCAGCACGCGTTCGTCGCTGAATGCATTGCACGGCATAGGCTATAGATGCTTATTATTGACAATTTTTGACATCAAACCATTCGGTCTGTCAAGTCGGCCGGAATAATAGTCATCAGAAGTAAACAGCCTGACTATTCCGAACGACAACGCCGCGACAACCGCCAGAGGGAAAAAGCTCGAATAAGCGCCGACCATTTCTACCGCGAGCATCAGAGCCATTAACGGAGCGCGGATAACACCTGCCATCACCCCCGACATGCCCATGAGGGCAAAAAAACCGACAGGCAGATCGACATGCCACAATCCTTTCACGACATAGACAAACAGCAATCCAAGCATACATCCGGCGAATAATGTCGGAGCGAAATTGCCGCTAACGCCACCGCCATTGTTTGTTGCCGATGTTGCAAAGCACTTCAAAACCACTGTCCCGGCCGCTAAAGCGGCGATCGCCCACACACCGCTTCCCGAACCCGCAAACGGCCCGTACGACATCACTGCCTCAAGATTTCCGTTAAGGACATGTCCGATCACGCCATAGCCTTCCCCGTAAAGCGACGGAAACAGAAACACAGCCAGTCCCAACATCGCCCCGCCCGCTATGTTTCTCAGCAACGGGCGCTTGACGGATTTGAGCTTTGCCCCGACCGCTTTCATTATATAACTGTAATACAACGAATAGCCACCGCACACAAGTCCGAGAGCTATGATAAAAGGCAGCATCGATATGTCGAAAGCGGCAGACGCGTCACCCATAGAGAGATCAAGCGTGAATCCTCCAAGAGCATATGCGGTCATCCCCGCGGCCAGCGTACACACCAACAGCGCCAGCACCGGAACCGTTGTCATGGGCAGCCGCATGACTTCGAGCGTAAACAAAGCGCCTCCCAACGGAGATTTGAAAATACCGGCGATACCTGCTCCGGCTCCACATCCGATCATGATCATCACCATGTGTGGCGGCAATCCGAGCCAACGTCCCATCTTTCCGCCGCCCGCGGC